>JAFAVL010000830.1 GCA_019242465.1 Chroococcidiopsidaceae cyanobacterium CP_BM_RX_35
GATAAATGTTGCTCGTGTTGCCCCCGCTATAACGATGAGCGGTAAGTGAGCGAAAGCGGATTGAGTTGAATATGATTTATCACTAGCTGTTATCACAGGGGTAGAAGCTCGGGCTGAAAGAGCTGGTCATCGGGTCGAGCGTTTTAAATTTAATTCTGCCTAGCTACTTAACTCAAATTGTCTCTTCTAACTTAACTGCTCTACCCTTTTCCAAGCAGTAGCCCACTGACAGAGGCAATTGCACCAAACCGCTTTATCTAGCTCAGCCACGATGAGTCGATTGAACATTAAGGACACAGAGGGTTTTTGAGCAGAGGACAAAGCAAGCGATCGGCTGGCTACAACCCATCAAGGTCAATTCCCCGCTCTCGTAGTAATTCAGCTAACCGCTCTGCCCGTTTCTCTGCTTGTTGAGTTCGCTCATCAGGCGATAGCAATCGGTTCCCCTGTTGGTTATACCAAAAAAGCCACTCTCTTACCCAACCTTCGTAAGTACCTTGCGCCCGCCCAATTCCTACTCCAATTTCTGGTAGCCACACTGGCTCACCTATTTGGCGAACATATTCACCCTCGACCAATTGGTACACCTCAAACGGCTCATGCTTGTCTCGCTTCCAGTGATCTGGGTTGTAGACCACATAGTACAAAACCCCGATTTGACCATACTTAGTTAGCTTCTCGCCATATTCCTGACCGGGGGTTTGGGAGACTATCTCGATAACTAGCAGAGGTGCAATGTAGTTCTCTTCCCAGAGGACATACGAAGGTTGCCCTCGCTCTCTTTTTCGTCGCACGACACCTAGGCTAAGAAAACCGTCTGGGACAATACAAGTGTTAGGGGGTTGGTAATACACTGCCATGTTGACCCCAAAGAACCAATCTTGACGCTCTGCCCAGAGCCAAGACAAAATGGCTTTTAGTAAAGCGGCGACTGGAATTTGTAGTTCATTATCCACAGGGGTATCGTCTGAGTCTGGGAGTTCCTCAGCCGTGGGGAGATATTGTAGTGGTTTGTACTGGACCATGACGTCACTCCCAGAGATACTGACTAAATTTTAGCAACCTTCGGCGGAATCTCTCTGCTGCAAGCGTGAGCTTTAGTAAAACAGAAACACCTGGGACGTACGGCAGATGTTTCTGTCATTCTCAACAAAACCTATCTATTACAAATCTTGCCATCATTGTATCAAAGTTATTTAGCTTCAACCTTCATGCGCCTCCCTCCAAAACGAGCGCTCTTCCGAAGGCGAAGCGAAGCGTTATGCGATGTTTTGGTGCGTCAATGAATGGCAGACAAGGTCTAGCGGATGGGAGCTTGCCCCTGCACGTAATGTTTTAAGGTTTCAACAGTTACTCCACCACAACTGGCAATGAAGTAAGAGCCATTCCAAAAAACAGGTTTCCAATAAACTTTTTGCAACTCTTGAGCAAATTCTTTTCTGATTAATCTACTAGTTACAGTCTTCAAGCTATTGACAAACTTACTCAGGGTCAGTTGTGGATAATAACCAAACAGCAAGTGTACGTGGTCTGCTTCGCCATTAAACTCTTCCAGAACGCATCCTTGCTCCTGACAAAACGCCTGTATTATCTCTTGTAACCTGGTTAACATGCTTGGCGTTATGGTTTTGCGTCTGTACTTAGTGGTAAACACCAAGTGAGCTTTAAGGTCTGAAACCGCTCTCCCAGTTGACTTGTACATTGACCGGAGGCGGAGCGTCTCCGGCTTTGCATCACCAAATAGTAATGACACTATGATATCAGCCTTAAATCATTTGGTGTATGCGGGTCGCTTACCAGTACAGATTGCGTCCAACAAAGGAGCAAACCCAGGAAATAGACAGATGGCTGTCTATGTTGTGCGCTCAATATAACTATTTGTTGGCTGATAGATTTGACTGGTACGAACGAAATCGTTGCCCAATCAACGCTTGTCCTCTTATTTGTCACCTTCCTGATTTACGAGACAATCCTGATTATTTCTCACAGAAGCAAACACTACCTCAACTAAAAATTACACGTCCATGGTATACCGAGATATATTCTCAAGTACTGCAAGATGTGGTTAAGCGAGTCAAGATAACATTTGAGCGTTTTTTGAAAGGGGATAGCAATGGAAAACGTAGTGGACGACCGCGATTTAAGCAGCGTAGTCTAACCCTTACGTTTACCTATCCTCAAATGAAAGAGGGATGCTTGCAAGGTAATCTAATTAATCTACCAATGTTTGGCAAGGTCGCGGAAGGCGACCGCACGCGTGCGGTTAAGATGATTTTGCATCGTCCGTTGCCCGATAGCTTTAAAGCGCGGAATGCGCCGCCGCTTTCCTGCTCGAATTCGATTCGAGCAGGGTCGGCGGTTAAGACAGCGTCTGTTACCAAGAAAGCGGATGGCTACTACGTTACGCTCTCTCTAGAAGATACTACCGTTCCTGAGACTAAGCCCAACTTCAGTCCAGATTTAATAACTGGGATTGACGTTGGGCTTAAAGAGTTTTTGACTACCTCAGAGGGCAACTCTGTTGCTATTCCTCAGCACTACCGTAAGACACAGAAGCGCTTGCGCGTTGTTCAGAAACTTGTTTCACGTCGAAAGAAAGGTAGTAATCGTAGGCTAAAAGCAGTTAAGCAACTTGGGTTACAGCATAAAAAGGTTGCTGATAAGAGGAAAGATTTTCACTTTAAAGTAGCAAAAAAGTTGCTGTCAACATCTGACGTAATCGCTCATGAGGATTTAAATGTAAAAGGTTTGGCAAGAACAAAACTCGCGAAGTCTGTTCTTGATGCAGGGTGGGCAAATTTTCTGTCAATATTGCAAGTCAAAGCCGTAAATGCTGGGCTTCTAACAATTGCTGTGAAAGCATCTGGTACTACACAAGATTGTTCTGGTTGTGGTGTAAAAGTCCCAAAGGAGTTACACGAACGTTGGCACAGTTGTGCTTGTGGTTGTGAGCTTGATAGGGATGTGAACGCTGCAATCAATATTAAGAAAAGAGCCGAGGGGCATCCGGTTCTTAACGCTCAACGTCTCCTAAGCAATAGCCGGATTGGTTGAGAAGCCCACGCCAAGCCATGCTTGGCGCTGGCAGTATGTCACAAAATCAACTAGCTCGGACTGAGTTGTTGTTTTTGAATCTGCTGCTCAACGTACTACAAGAGCTGAAAGAGGTCAGCCTAGAAAAATTAGCTACCGCTTTACCTTTACCAATTCTGTTTGAGAGTAGACGCAAAAAGATGCAAAGGTTTTTATCATTGCCAATACTTAACGTCGAGCAACTTTGGTTGCCGCTTATAAAAAATTGGCTGGAGCGAGAGTTTGTTGAAAAGCAAACGATTTATGTTGTCATTGATCGAACAACCTGGGCAAGGATAAATCTCCTGATGATTAGCATCGTCTATGACCAGAGAGCCATTTCTGTAGATTTTGAATTACTGCCGAAATTAGGAAGCAGTAATTTGAGTGAACAGAAAAAGGCGCTCTGGCGGATATTACCAATTTTTCATAAATATAAAATCATAATTTTGGGTGACGCCCGAATTTTGCTCTGTAAAGCTCGCTAGTTGGCTGAGAGAACACAATGTATCCTTTTGCCTGAGATTAAAGAAGAACGAATTTATAAAAGTGGAAAATGAAATTTGGCGAACCTTAAGTGAACTGGGGTTAAAGCCAGGCATCTCTTTATTTTTAGCAGGAGTAAAAGTGACGAAGACACAGCAAGTTCCTAGCTTTAACTTAGCGTGTAAGTGGTAACAGACACGGTCCGGCAGTTCTGCTAAAGAAGGGTGGTTTATTCTGACTAATCTCAGCCATCTTAAATTGGCTATAGCAGCCGACAAAAAACGCTTTGATATCGAAGAAATGTTCAGAGACTTTAAGAGGGGTGGTTAGAATCTAGAGGATACCTAGGTCTCGGATAATCGGTTAATAGCTTTGATTATATTTTGGCAACATTTAAAGGGCAAGATATCAAGAAGAAAGGCGTGCAGAAATACGGTGATAGAGTTAAGGAACGTGCGGTTGAGGATTTTCCTTGCCCAATTAAGATGCGTTTACCCTGAGGGATAAGCAGACTCGTTGGTTAATTATCTCTCTTTGTGTTACTATTGTTTATCCGGGAACGACGTTTTGCTCAGTCTTGGCGAAAGATTGCCGCAGCGGTCTTCTCGCTCTACAGTTCAGACGTGTGGTTGAAGCCCGCTGAAACCGCATGGAAAACTGCAACAGCAAAGCGCTGCTAGAGATATTTTAGGTTTTCACTAGAGCTTTATGCGCCATTGGCATTGCTCTACCTTATTACACATCAAGCTGCGATCTCCTTTTTGAGGGAAGGCAGACTTGGCAAGAACTGTGGTTATGACCGTGAGAAAACTATCGGATTCTGACAAAAACGACATCCTCAACCTATATCGACAACCTGGAGAAACGACCTCAACCCTAGCCGAACGCTATGATGTCAGCAATTCGACGATTAGCCGCCTCCTCAAAAGTACTTTGCCTGAGGATGAGTATGAAGCGCTGATTGCTGCCAAGCGAGCGGCGCGGACTTATTACCAAGATGCTGAGCAAACGGTGCTATTTAGTGAGCCGGAATCAGATGTGGCGGTTCGAGCAGCCGAAACACACCCATTAGTGGAAGCGCCACTGTCTCCACCTGAAATTGTGTTCGATAAAAATTTGGGCAGTGAGCCAGACGCTATCTTCCCAAGCCCGGAACCCCGATACTTGGACGTAACAGCCCAGAACATTAACAATCGGCCGACTGAGGCAGATTCTGGTGCCCAAGCGGACGCCGTTGCTCAAATCACTGGGGAAGATCTGCTAGATGCAGCAGACGACTTGACAGATCTTGACGACGAAGACATTGACGATGAGGACATTGACGACGAAGACATTGATGAGAGTACGCTCTTAGTCAAAAGGCGAGTGCCAGTTGAAACTTTGGTGCAAGTCTTGCCACTATCTGAAGCAAACCTACCTAAAACTTGCTATCTAGTTATAGACCGTGCCTCAGAATTAATTACGCGGCCGCTTAGAGACTTTAGCGATTTAGGGCAGATTCCCGCTCAGGAAATTCAGCAGAGAACACTGCCAGTGTTTGATAATCACCGCATAGCCAGGCGCTTTTCGACTAAGCGTGACCGAGTGATCAAAATTCCAGACAGCCGCCTGCTTCAGAAAGCTTGTTCTCAACTACAGGCTAAGGGAATTACGCGGCTGTTGGTTGATGGTCAGGTTTACTCGTTGTCTGCTACATAAAGCGATTAGCCGCCACTGATTTTGACCTTGTATCCTAACTGGGACAAAATCTGCACAAGTTTCTCTCTATGGTCGCCTTGAATTTCAATCTCATTTTCTTTAACTGTGCCACCAGTACCGCACTGGGTTTTCAACTGTTTTACCAGTGTTGCTAGGGTTTCAGGTTTGGCTTGAAACCCACTAATCACTGTGACAGTTTTTCCCTTGCGCCCTTTACTAGAAGCCTGCACCCTCAGATTCTGCTGTGAAGGGGGTAGTTCTGGCACAGCTCGTTCTAGAGCGGCTGAATTATTGTTACCAAATTCTTGATAGGCAAGGCGATCGCCCTTTGAGGTTTTGGTATTGGAAGAATTGCGATTTGAGGAAGCCATAACAAGCACAACAGATTAGTGACAGGGAAAGCCAGGAGTGCCATAACCCTACATTCAGGATAGCGAGGTTAGGCTAGATGGGGCGATCAACGACCCTCCCAATAAGATTAACGACAGCCCACTGTACCCTCGTACTAGCCAAACATGAATATCCCACCAGGGAGGATCATTGAAGTAGGCAACCCCACCGTTAACAACTGAGCAATTAAGCAGAGGTTAAAGACAACTGTAGTCGCATAAAAACTGGTTTGCATCCCATGTGGGAAAGTGCGATCACAATCAACCGAATTTGTGGTCATGTCAAACCGCCTATCTTACTTCTAAACCCAATGTCCCCGCAGCATATAACATTGCCTGATTCACTAAATCGGGTCCCGCTTTTTCTGGTGAACCCACATCGAATGGAGGGGCTGGATCGTATTCCATTAATAGTTGAGCGAGCTTGGCAGCTTCCTCACCACAAAGCACTTCAGCAATCACTAGACCAAAATCGATGCCTGCGGTAACACCCCCACCAGTCATGCGATTTCGGTCAATTACGACTCGCTCACATCCGACCTCAACT
>JAFAVL010000257.1 GCA_019242465.1 Chroococcidiopsidaceae cyanobacterium CP_BM_RX_35
CATGGATATCATGGGTCCAACAGGGGTACTGGCAGATATGCAAGTCCCAATGGTAGCGGAACCAGCTGAGGCTGCTACGGTCAACAACTCCCAAGCCGATGAAAGAGTTGAGGTAATCTCCAAACAGTGGTCTTGGACTTTCCGCTATCCAGGCAAGAATGTCACCAGCACCGAATTGCACCTACCACTGAATCGACCCGTTCACCTACTATTAAAGTCGGAGGACGTACTCCATGGTTTCTTCGTCCCTGAGTTTCGTACTAAGCAGGACATCATCCCCAACCGTCCGATTGAATTGCGTATCGTTCCGATCCGTGTGGGCAAGTATCAGCTACAGGATGCCCAGTTTAGTGGTACCTACTTTGCCCTCATGCATGCAAATGTGTATGTTGATTCTGCAGAAGATTACACCAGATGGTTGCAGCAAGCTGCTACCCAAACTCCAGTAAAAGCAACTAACCAAGCGGCTTTTGAACATGCTCAGCCGCCAAAAAGACTGATAAGAAGCAACTGGTACACTGTCTTGCCTGCCGAGCCTCCTATTGTGAATCATTCCGGTTGAGAAAGGAACGTAAAATGACAGCAGATAACTCTATTCAAGGTACTGGTACAAACCGAGGAGAAGATTCGGAGAGCGAATCTCGGACGAACTGGTGGCAATACTTCACCTTTAACAAAGACCACAAGGTCATCGGTATCCAGTACTTGGTCACGTCCTTCACTTTCTTCCTAATCGCTGGTTTGTTCGCCATGATTATTCGTGGCGAACTTGTGACTCCCCCATCAGATCTAGTTGACCGCCAGCTTTACAATGGCTTATTCACCATGCACGGCACGGCGATGATCTTCCTGTGGATTATCCCGTCCCTAGTTGGTATATCCAATTACCTGATCCCGCTGATGATTGGGGCAAAGGATATCGCGTTTCCGTTCCTCAATGCACTTGCCTTCTGGATGTTTCCAACCGCAGGCATCCTGCTGATGTCAAGCTTCTTTCTACCCAGCGGCACGGCACAGGCAGGCTGGTGGTCTTACCCACCGCTCAGTACCCAGAACCCATCCGACCCCGTACTCAACGGTCAATTGTTCTGGTGTCTAAGTGTAGTGTTGCTGGGAGTCTCGTCGATCATGGGGGCGGTTAACTTTGTCACGACAATCGTCCGCTTGCGGGCGCCAGGGATGACGTTCTTCCGGATGCCGATCTTCGTCTGGTCGGTTTTGAGCGCCCAACTGCTGCAGCTATTTTTCCTGCCTTCCCTGACTGGCGGCATCCTCCTGCTGCTTTGCGATCTGTCACTAGGCACAAACTTCTTTGAACCCTTTCGAGGTGGTGACCCAGTTCTTTACCAGCATATGTTCTGGTTTTACTCCCACCCAACAGTTTATGTCTGGGCACTGCCTGCCTTCGGCATCATTGCAGAAATCCTGCCCGCCTTTAGCCGCAACCCGCTATTTGGCTATAAGTCAGTGGCGGTGGCAACGATCGGTATCGCTGTGATTAGTGCCACCGTCTGGGCACACCACATGTTTGCTAGCGGTACACCTATGTGGATGCGGTTACTTTTCATGTTCACCTCAGTGTTAATTGCTGTACCTACTGGTGTTAAAGAGTTTTCTTGGACTGCCACTGTCTGGCGGGGCAAGTTGCACCTAGATACACCGTTCCTGTTTGCCCTAGGAAGTGCAGGCATGTTTCTGTTTGCTGGCGTCACTGGCGTGATGCTGGGCGCGATGCCGTTTGACCTCCATGTCAACAACACCCATTTTGTAGTAGGTCACTTCCACTACGTTGTCTACAACACGATCACGGTAGCCATTTTTGGGGCAATTTACTTCTGGTTCCCCAAGATGACCGGACGGATGTACAACGAGGGCTGGGGCAAGCTGCACTTCTGGCTCACCTTTATCGGTGCCAATCTCACCTTTTTCCCGATGATGCCATTAGGGTTACAGGGTATGGTGCGCCGAGTCGCTTCCTACGACCCGCAGTATCAATGGTTGAACATCATTGCCAGCTTTGGGGGGTTCTTGCTAGGGGTATCTATACTACCCTTTATCGCTAACATTATCTTTTCCTGGTCATACGGATACAAGGTCTCCGACAATCCCTGGCATGCTACCGGGCTAGAGTGGACAACCACCTCACCACCTCCTAAGGAAAACTTTGAGGAGGTTCCCACCGTGACCTTAGCTCCCTACAGCTACGGTAAACCTCAATATTCAACTGTAAACTCGACTGATGAGGGGGCAGTGAGGAGGCATCATAGGTAAGTCTTATCAGCTAGATTTTGATCCCTCAAGGAGTCTACGGATGATCAATTTAATCCCTTCACGTCAGTTGCAGCAGCAACAGCCTCAATCTGAGACTGGTGATCGCGGGAGCGATCATGGGGATAATCGCGGTTTCTTCTCTGATGATGAGCGGGGCAAAGTCTTATTTGGCGTCGCCTCCTTCCTGATTTCGGAGAGCCTCATCTTCTTAGCTTTTATCGTAGCTTACGTTGCTCTGCGGCTTTCTTCTGACAATTGGCTACCAGCTGGTGTCTCACCACCCAAATTGGATACTTCTACGATCATTCACTCGGTGGTGCTGGTTTCCAGTAGCTTGGTCATCTATTTGGCAGAACGTGCCCTCGCTCGCCGCCAGCTTAACAGATTTCGCTTACTGTGGCTAACTACGTCTGCCATGGGAGCATATTTCCTGTCGGGTGAGGTCCAAGATTGGCTCAAGGAGAAACTAACGCTATCTACGGGGGAAATCGGTGGACCGTTCTACATCATTACAGGCTTCCATGCTTTGCACGTTACTGTCGGGATACTCTTGCAGACGATTATGCTTGTTCGCTCCTTCATTCCGCACAACTATGAAAAAGGACATTATGGCGTGACTGCTGTCTCCTTGTTCTGGCACTTTGTTGACGGCATTTGGGTGGTTGTATTCTCGATTTTCTACCTTTGGTAGTTACCGCTTGTGGATTGACGACGTTGGCGCAAGATTTCCAATTCAAGAATACAAGCCATTAGCCATGCTATCCCTGCTGCATATCCAGCTGCCACATCACTAGGCCAGTGAACGCCTAGATAAAGGCGGCTAAAACCAATCGCTAAAATTAACAAAATGCTGAAGCTGAAAATTAATACTCGCCAACGGTAAAAGCGAGTTGCTAGTAAGTAGGCACTTAGACCGTACACAACTAAGGACATCATGGCATGACCGCTGGGGAAGCTGTATTGGGTAACAGAAATAACATGTTCCCAGACCGGTGGTCGTGCCCTTCGAAACAACTCTTTAAGCAAATAATTCAATCCCAAAGAACCCAGTGCCCCAATTGCCAGTGTGATTGCTTCTGGACGACGGCGCTTGAATAATAGCCAAATTCCTAAGCTTAAAGTCACAATTAGCAAAGCTGATGGCTGACCAAGCGCTGTGACACCAACCATCACTTGGTTCCGTAGTGGTGTGTGCAGGTGTCTAAGAGTTAATAAGGTAGATTGGTCAAAGGCTTGAGTTTCTTTCTCTAAAACTTCGTTAGCAATTTTGGCAAATAGCCATATAGTAAAGGCTGCAACCAAGAAACCACCGACTTGAAGGTTGAGAAATAGCGATAGAAAATCCCATATCCTACTTATAGTATGGGAAAGGCGAGATTTCATTGAATACCTGTCTACTGAACACAGTTGGCACTAATTTCTACATCATGAGACATCTATTCTAATATTTAAAATAATCGATATAATTACTAATTCTTGCTTCATGTATAGCAGTCCTATTTGTGTACAGTATCTTTATTAATGAACTACTTAAGACGCGGAGGACAAGAGAGGAGAGTCTCGAACTCCTGCGCGGATTGCTATATATCTTTTCAGGTTATATTAACTGGGTTATTGTAGTAGGATCCAAATCTTAAAAAGAGAGATGAAAAACCATATCTTTTTCTGAAAATGCTTTTGAGTCTTTAATTACAAAGGTTGTACAAAAAAATGAAGTCCGAATGAATTTTTTTTATTCCAGAAGAACTAAATGATTAATCCTGCATTGGGAAGAAGCACTTGTCTTGCTACCTGAGTAAGGTGATAGCAAGAAGATAAAGACTGAATCTAGATGAAGAGCCAGAAAACCTTCAAAAGAAGCCAGCCAGTTTTCATCTAACAGTTCTGTAAGGACAAACACATCAGATTCTTAGCTTTTAAGTATAATCACGCTCACAAGTAAGAAAGCTAGGACTGGGATTCACTCATAGTATACCAATGAGTAAATCAATGGTTGATGGAAGTCCGAGATTACAATTTTTCCAAGGCTTGTAGGTGGTAGCAGAAATTAACAAGTACTCACAAAAAGAAGGAGACATTAATTATGAAATGCTCTAATTTTTTCCAGGTTTTTGGTGCTAGCACCCTAGGTTTGACTCTAGCCATTATGCCTGCTTATCTGCCCGCTTCGGCTCAAGCTACAGGAAATACTAATGGAACAGCTAATACCGCTCCTGGCGCTCCTGGAATACCTAACACAGCTCCTGGAACAGCTAATACCGCTCCTGGGACAACTAACGCAGCTCCTGGAACAGCTGGTACAACTACTGGTACAGCTAATACCGCTCCTGGAACAACTAATACAACTACTGGTACAGGAACTGGTGCCTATACTAATGGTGGCACTGGTTATGCCAACGGCGGTGGTGGCGGTGGAGGTTATTGGGGTTTGTTTGGCTTACTCGGCTTGCTTGGTCTGGTCAAGGTTGGTCGTGGTAGAGGTCAAGCAGTCGTAGGCAATAGCTCTGAAACTAGGTATTAATCAGACTGCAGAATCATGAGTACTTTTCCAGACCTAGCAGAGCTAGGGTATCAGATAGTCAAAGAACTCGGTCATAACCGAGCTGGGGGTCGAGTTACCTACCTAGCTCATCGAACCGATGGTCAGCCGCCTGTAGTACTTAAGCAGTTTCAGTTTGCCTGTTCTGCCTCTAACTGGTCAGAGTACGAAGCTATACAGCAAGAAATTCAACTGCTGCAACACTTAGATCACCACAGCATCCCCCACTACATTGATTCATTCGAAACGGCATCTGGTTTCTGCTTGGTGCAGGAATATAAGCCAGCTGACTCCTTGGTTGCCCAACACCACTGGAGTGCAGAGGAAGTCAAGCGGATTGCCGTGGCGCTCTTAGAAGCTTTAGTCTACCTGCAATCGGTTTGTCCCCCTATTATCCATCGAGATATTAAACCCGAACACATCCTAGTTGAGCGTCAGGGGTTGAAGGTGTACTTGGTGGATTTTGGCTTTGCCCACAG
>JAFAVL010000274.1 GCA_019242465.1 Chroococcidiopsidaceae cyanobacterium CP_BM_RX_35
ACTGTTTAGCACCGCTTACCACTTCCCGATTCACCTGATAAGCCTGGAAGGCTTGGAATAGATACAAGAACAACAAGAAAACCCAAACGCCCAGTGCCGCGGTCGCACTCAAGAATTTGACCTGCTCCAAGCGCCAAGTGATCAAAGCTAACGCCCCAAACAAGGGAATATTCGTGAGCAACAGAGCCCAAAAGCTTGTTGCGCTAGTCACTTCCATCCCCCCGTTGCGAACAGGTCGCTGGTAGACTTTGCCTGGAGGGGTGTTTCTAACACTAAAGTAAAAGATTACCCCGTAAACGGCAGCTATGACTCCAGTTAGACCGATCGCAAACCGCCAGTTCACATGACCAGCAGCCAAGACACCAGAGGCAACTGCAATAGAGGGGAGAATAGCCTCAGCCGCAAACGAGCCAAAGTTTCCCCATCCACCGTAGATCCCCTGGGCAAAGCCAATATCCCTAGGCGGAAACCACTCTGCAACCAAACGGATGCCAACGACAAACCCGGCTCCGACTATCCCCATTGCCAATCGACACCAAACCATCTGATTGAAGTCTTGAGCAAAGGCGGTACCTAAGCAGGGAATAGCAGCATAGATTAGCAGCATTGAAAAGGTGATGCGAGGTCCAAACCGATCTAGCACCATTCCTATAATGATTCGGGCTGGAATTGTCAGAGCTAGATTGCACGCAAGCAGGGTTTTGGCTTGCCCAGGATTTAAATGTAGGTCGTGTGCAATGGTTTTGAGGAAGGGGGCTAAGTTAAACCAGCACACGAACGTTAAAAAGAAGGCAAACCAAGCCAAATTTAGGATGCGGTAGCGACCTTTAAAAGTTAGTAATCCTTGCAGCATATTCAGTCCTTAGAAAAAACACAACGAACCCATCTTGTCACTCGTCCTCAGATTAGTTATGAGGAAAAGTCATATTTTGGGTTTGTGCCAGATAGAGCTTGCTCAAGGAAGTCGTTGGAGATTCCACAGGCGTTGCCTTGAGACTACATTGTCTTTTGACGTGAACTTAGCAATCGCTGGTGATGCCGACTTTTGTTCACATCTACTCTGAACACCAGACCAATTGAATTTCTTCAACTCGTCTCGACATAAGTTAAAGCTATGCATTTGAGATAAATGTATTGGAAGTTACTTTTCTTCTGAAATTGTCAATAACTGGCATGGATTTATTGCAAATTTTGCATCGGTACAAAGATATATTTTTACTAGCTGAACACAACTATCCTTGGCGTACCAGTACTCTTCAAGCCTGTTACTACCCAAACAAACCGAGCACGGTCTATTCAGTGGTTCTGTCAGATTTAAGGATTTCGTTAATGCCTATAGCTCAATTTATGTGGTTCAAGAGATTGAAACCGTAAGTATCGTTACAGAGCGGCATCTACACCTCGAAAATCTACCATTCGACGTAGGCAAGACTTACAACTCCCAATGTGAGACATTTACAGCCGCTTTTGAGGCATGAAGACACCTAACAGGTGATAAACATCTTGACCAAAGTTACTTTCCGTAGCTTATAATACAAAATATCTACTGTTCTTGTGTATCTCAAATTTGTATTACAGTTGTAACTAGTAATGTCACGCCGAAGATTTTGCCGAATTTTCGCAGTTGATTGATGTTCTTTTGTATAAAAAAATATCAAGCAATCGGGCAGCTTAACATACATAAATACGACTGTAGAACTAGGTTTAGACAGGTTAATCAAAGACCTATTTATCAACCGTTAAATACTTGCTTTAGTGCAAAATTAGCTATGAAACCCAGACTTTTTTATCTTATAACTGTCTTTTTAGCCACTTCAGGATTGTTGACTTCAACTCAAGCCGCATTTGGGATCACCCAGCCGCAGCAGATGAAACGGGGAGAGGTAGAGCATTTGACCTGTGTAAAACAGGCACATCAATTGACATGTCAAGAGGAAATCAGCGGGGAGCAATCTCGTGCGACTTCTAAGCAAGCAGGGCTCGCTGCACCACAGTCTCTGAGTCCCCAAGCGCAAAAGTTAGCTGCCAAAGTCCTGATTTGGCTGAGCTATCTTCTCCCTAGTAGTTTGCTCTTGTGGATTTTCTTGTCTAATGGTTATAGTGCTTATCGCTCAGCTGTACTCAAACAGCAGATTGAGCGGTTGGAAAAACTTTGGCAATCTAGTTCAGATAACGATGCTACAACAGATTCGGGACAGGGTGCTAGTAACTAGTTATTTGCTTCAGCTGCTGCTGGCTGCTTAGGTTTTGCTCCGAAATGCTGGATTAGTAAATCTCGCAGTACTGGCTTAAGATCCTCGCAGGGGACTTTTTTCATTACCTCTTGACCAAAACAAGCATCCTTCCCTACCTTGCCACCCATCCAAATATCTACGGCTTCTACGGTTTGGTCGCCTTTGCGTGTCTTTGTGCCAATAAAGCCAATATCCGCGATTTGCGGTTGACCACAGGAATTTGGACAGCCTGTCCAGTGAATTCGGACTGGCTGGGGTTGGATCAGCTCTTGCTCCAGTTCCTGGATGATGGCTTGTGCCCGATTTTTCGTTTCGACGATGGCAAAGCCGCAAAATTCGCGCCCTGTGCAAGAAACCAGTCCCCGGCTCAAATTCCCTGGCTCGATCAAGAAACGCTCTTGAACGAGTGGCTCGGCTAAGAAAGGACTCAACCGTGAGTCAGGGATGTTAGGTAAAATCAAATTTTGTTCGACGGTGAGACGAATTTCACCACTGCCATACACTTCAGCCATCCGGGCAAGTTCAAACATTTCGTGGGCATACAAACGACCGACAGGCACATGCAGACCAACATAGTTCAGTCCTGGCTGCTTCTGAGCATAAACGCCAATGTGGTCGCGCTTATCCCAATCAACTTCATCTTTCTCGGCTGCCGCCTCTATTGGATGCCCTAGTTGTTTTTCAACTTCTGCCCGAAACTTCTCCAAGCCCCAAGCTTCAATGAGATACATCAGCCGGCACTTTTGCCGATTCTCCCGTGGACCTTGGTCACGATAAACTATCATCATTGCCTCGGTCAGAGCGACGACATCATCGGGAGGAACCCAAGCATTGAGGGGAATTGCTGCTACATATTGGTTGGGGGCAAAGTATCCACCAACAATGACATTAAATCCTAACTGGCTGTTTAGCCATGCTGGTACAAAGCCAAGATCGTTAATTTCGGCATGAACGGAGTTGTCGCGACCACCAGCAACGGCAATATTAAACTTGCGTGGCAGGTTGCTGAGCCCGAGATTACCCTCTCCGTTGCTCGTGATCATATCTTGAAGATTGCGGATGATGCCGCGTGTATCAATCAATTCAGCTGCATCAATCCCAGCAACAGGCGAACCCGTGATATTTCTGACATTATCCATTCCCGACTGCACACAAGTCAGACCAGCCTGCTGCAGACGGTTCAAGATGTCTGGTATATCCTCAAGCCGAATCCCCCGTAGTTGGAGGTTTTGCCGAGTGGTGATATCAGCGTTACCTTGGTCTTGAAATCCTGCGCCTTTTCCGTAGCGCTGTACAATCTCGGCTAGGACTCGCATCTGGCTAGTGGTCAAAATACCATGAGGTATCCGCATCCGCACCATAAATTTCCCAGGAGTGACCGTGCGGTAGAAAAAACCCAACCACTTGAGCCCCTGGTTCCGCTCAAATTCGTCCATTGCCTCCCAGCCAATGCGGGCGAAATGTTCCAGCTCTTGCCTCAGCAACAGGGGATGTTTTTTAGCTTTGGCTTGTTCAATCTTGTTAAGTTTTTCCTTTTTGACTGTTTGTGTCATGGGATTAGACCCTCCTTTTTGCTAACCTACTCAGCTTTGTTCACTGAGTTCGTAAGTTTTGCTACTTAACTGCATGAACCTATCTTGCGGAATAGATTGTGCCTCTCTACCTACTCTCTGCTAAGGAGCGCTGCTTGGAGGCTAAATCAGCAGTAATTGGTACAAGTTGCACAGCACAGGCTTTTAACTCAGGTTGCAACGAGTCTGGGCACGACTCAGCATGGGTAAGGGCATTAACTTCGGCTTGCTCAGCCCAAAGAGTTCCCCAGTGCATGGGAACAAAAACGGTACCGGGAATTACTGCCTTAGTGATAGTGACAAGAAACTGAGCGCTGCCCCGGCGCGATCGCACTTTTACCCAGCCTTGGTCTTGAATTCCCAGAGCCTCGGCATCGCGAGGATGAATCTCAATAAGGGGCTGAGGATAAAGAGAGCGAATTTTGTCAATCCGACCAGTACGAGTTTGGGTGTGCCAGTGA
>JAFAVL010000338.1 GCA_019242465.1 Chroococcidiopsidaceae cyanobacterium CP_BM_RX_35
CCTATCCCTGCTGGCACCTATTCCACAATGACTGAAATAGCACAGCATTGTAACCAATGCCATCGATGTGGATTGGGAGAGAGCCGGACTCATGCCGTCGTTGGACGTGGCAACCTACAAGCACCTATTATGATTGTAGGAGAAGCACCCGGTCAAAATGAAGATGAAACAGGGTTGCCGTTTGTAGGCAGAGCTGGGGAACTACTAGAAAGAATCCTGGCAGCGGTCAAGCTTGATAGTCAACAAGATATATACGTCTGTAACATTATCAAGTGTCGCCCGCCCAATAACCGTACTCCTACCACTGAAGAAACCGCAGCTTGCAAACCCTACCTTCTGGAGCAGATTCGTCTAGTTGACCCAAGAATTATTCTCTTAACTGGTGCAACGGCGTTGAAAAGCTTAACCGGAGATAAGCGGAGCATTACGAAAATTCGCGGGACTTGGATTGAGTGGGAAGGGCGTTTATGTATGCCAATTTTCCATCCAGCTTACCTACTGCGGAATCCCTCTCGCGAACAGGGCAGCCCCAAATGGTTGATGTGGCAGGATATTCAGGCGGTGCGAACAAAGCTGGATGAAATCCGTCAATGTGATTCCAGGGTAGACTGACAGCAGTCTGTTATCATGTTAGGATCTGATTGATTATGTTCACAATGCCGATTGAATTATCGGTGATTAAGCGGCGACTGGGGTGTTTCTGATTGACCCTAGCGGCGACAGAGACATTGCTCGCATTCCTTGTACAACTCCCATGGCTAAATCTTCAACTCCTGCTCCCGCTACCCGTAAACCTTCCAAAGTAGAAGGTTTGAAAGAGAAAAGTCACTTTTTACGCGAACCTGTAGCAACTGAAATTTTACAGGACACAAACCACTTTACAGAAGATGCAACTCAGATTCTGAAGTTTCATGGTTCTTACCAGCAGGACAACCGAGATAATCGGGTCAAAGGGCAGGAAAAAGACTACCAATTTATGATCCGGACAAAAAGTCCGGGCGGCTTTGTGCCACCGCAGTTATACCTTACTTTAGATCGGTTGGCAGAGGAATATGGTAATCAGACGTTGCGAGTCACAACTCGGCAGGGTTTTCAACTACACGGAATTCTAAAACAGAATCTTAAAGCAGCAATCGCTGCCGTGATTAAAAATATGGGTTCGACGCTAGGGGCTTGCGGCGACCTCAACCGCAATGTCATGGCTCCCCCAGCTCCTTTCAAAGACAGACCAGAGTATCAGTACGCTTGGGAATATGCCAATAACATTGCTCAGTTGCTATCGCCTCAGACAGGCGCTTACTACGAGATCTGGCTGGATGGGGAAAAGGCAATTAGTGCTGAAGAAAATCCAGACATTGTAGCAGCAAGGCAACGTAACGGTACGGGAACAATCTTTCACAACACGGAAGAACCGATCTATGGCAGTCACTACATGCCCCGCAAGTTTAAGTGCGCGGTGACGGTGCCAGAGGATAACTCGGTAGATCTATATTCCCAAGATCTCGCCTTAGTTGCGATTCTTAATGATCAAAAGCTAGAAGGGTTTAATGTCTTAGCTGGTGGTGGGTTAGGTCGCACCCACAATAAAGAGGAAACCTTTGCCCGTTTAGCTGACCCAATTTGCTACATATCGCAGGCAGAAGTTTACGACCTGATCAAGGCAATTGTTGCCACTCAGCGAGACTATGGCGATCGCACAGATCGACGCCATGCCCGCTTGAAGTACTTGATCCACGATTGGGGGCTTGACAAATTCCGCTCCATGGTAGAAGAGTATTTGGGCAAACCACTGGAACCCTTCAAGCCGCTACCAGAATTTAAGTACAAAGACTTTTTGGGTTGGCAAGAACAAGGAGATGGAAAACTGTTTTTGGGCATTTCCATTGAGAATGGTCGGATTAAGGACGAAGGTTCACTGAAGCTAAGAACAGCGCTACGAGAGATCGTGCAGCAATTTTCTCTACCTATCCGCCTCACACCGCATCACAACTTAATCTTCTGCGATATTGAACCTACACAACGCCAAGCAATTCAGCAGCTACTAAGTCAGTATGGCGTTCAAGCCGATTCGGCTGCCCTCAATCCCCTTGTGCGGTATTCAATGGCTTGCCCGGCTTTGCCGACTTGTGGTTTAGCGACGACAGAATCTGAACGGGTCATGCCCAGCGTTCTGAAACGGATAGAAACCCTGCTAGACAAAGTTGGCTTAGAGCAGGAACACTTTAGCGTCCGGATGACTGGCTGCCCCAACGGTTGTGCTAGACCATATATGGCAGAACTGGGGTTTGTAGGTAGTAGTCCAGATACTTACCAACTTTGGCTAGGTGGTTCAGCTAACCAAACCAGGTTGGCACAGGTTTATGTGGATAAGATGCACATGAATGAACTGGAG
>JAFAVL010000392.1 GCA_019242465.1 Chroococcidiopsidaceae cyanobacterium CP_BM_RX_35
CTCCGCATAAAGCCCCAAATGATTAGCATGCCCCACCATCTCTTCAAACATGAGTCTAGCTTCATCAAGTCGAGTGTTACCACCATCCACTTTTCCGGCGCGAGTTAGTGCCTCAACCAGCCAAAATGTGCAGAGATTGAAGGTACCTTCAGCTCCTTTCAAACCATCTGGTGTTCGTTCCACGTTGTAGCGGTACACTAAGCTATCAGTAACTAGTCCGCCTGACTCTGGAGATTGATTAATAGCATCCAAAGTTGACAACATGCGAGGATCGACCGGGGAAAGGAAGAAGACCAAAGGCATAATCAAGCTACCAGCATCCAGGGCGTCACTGCCGTAATATTGCACAAAAGCCTGTCGTTCGGCATTCCAGCCCTGAGTCATAATCTCCTCATAAATTTGGTCTCGTACCTTCAGCCATCGCTCCCGATCGGCTGGGAACGATCGCTTATCAGCTAGGCGCAAACCACGGTCCAGAGCTACCCAGCACATCAGTTTTGAGTACACCAAGTTTTGGCGTCCGTTACGCACTTCCCAAATGCCTTCGTCTTTCTGGTGCCAGTTGTCACAAACCCAATTAATCAGCCGACGCAAAGCCATCCAAAAGTCATACGAGATTGGCGCTCCATACTTGTTGTAGAGATACACCGAATCCATCAATTCGCCATAAATGTCCAGCTGCAACTGTTTATAAGCATCGTTACCAACCCTGACAGGACTCGAACCTTTGTAACCCTCTAGATGGTCTAAGAGTTCCTCCCTCAGATCGTGACTGCCATCTATCCCATAAATGTTTTGCAGAGAGCCATCTGGCTTGATCTCGTGACAGCGGCACTCAATCCATTTCATAAATTGGGCAGCCTCTTCGGTAAAACCAACCCGCATCAAACCATAAAGGGTGAAAGCAGCATCTCGAATCCATGTGTAGCGGTAATCCCAATTGCGTTCACCACCAATACTCTCTGGGAGACTACAAGTAGGTGCTGCCACAATTGCCCCAGTTGGCTCATAAGTGAGCAGCTTCAACACCAGCGCTGAGCGCTGGACGATTTCGCGCCATCGACCTTTGTAAGTGCATCGGGAGAGCCAACGGCGCCAGTATTCAACTGTCTGCATAAACAAAGTATCTGCTTGTGAGCGGTCGAGGAAAAGCCCACAATCACCCTCCGGTTCAGTCTCGTGCAGGAAAAAAACTGCTGTGTCTCCTGGCACCAGGGTAAACTTGGCAAAAACTCCACCTTTGCCCGACTGCTGTAGAGAGATGTCTGTAGAGAGCCCGAGGCTGAGATTGGGAGAGTGAAAGCAGGCTCCCTCAGAACTAAGTGTTGTTCGGTGTTCATCGCGGGCGTAGTTGAAAGCAGGATGGCATTCTAAGATAAAATCCATACAGCCACGGATAACCTTGACACGCCGGACCAAACACTGGAAGCCTAGCTCTCGTACTTGCATCCCTACAGGCATAAAATCAAGGACTTCCCCAACACCATCTGGTGTTAGGAAGCGAGTCACTAGGACGTTAGTTTCAGGCCAGTAGAACTGCTTATGAGTTACCTCGGTAGTTAGGGGTGAAATTGTGAAATGCCCAC
This sequence comes from Chroococcidiopsidaceae cyanobacterium CP_BM_RX_35, assembly GCA_019242465.1. The sequence continues at coordinate 1,587 of JAFAVL010000392.1, forward strand.
CCTTCTCCTCGTCAAGAAGTGCCCCAAAAACACTAGGCGAGTTATGGTGCGGAAAACACAACCAGTCAATTGACCCATTCAGCCCTACCAGGGCTGTGGTGTACATATTCCCAATGATCCCGTAGTTTTGGAGCGGCTGATATGCCATTTTTTCCTCATCTCAGTCCAGTTCGTCTTCTGCTTGTGTTGTTTCGTCTTTTGGACGGTCGTGGTTCAACTGACTTAGCAGAGATAGCACTCTGTTACCACGCTCTATAGACCGATCTTCTATGAACACAACTTCTGGTGTCCGGCGCAGACGAATCCGAGCACCGAGTTCACTCCGAACGTAGCCTGTTGCTGACTTTAAACCCGCCATTGTCTCTGAACGGGCTGCCTCTGTGCCATAAATGCTGACAAAGATTTTGGCATGTTGTAGATCGCCTGATACGTCTACATCTGTTACAGTGACCATCCCTGCACCCACACGGTCATCTTTGATGTCGTGGAGCAGCATTTGGCTAACTTCGCGTTTAATTAATTCCGCAACGCGGGAGACACGACGACTCGTAGCCATAGATATTTTGCTTCCTCGCTCTAAGGTTTCACTTCAACCACTCTGTTGCCTAGTTTACAATTGGATCTAAACCCAACATGGCTCGGAGGGTGAAAGTGACGAATGTAAATAGCCCAAGCAACAGACCAATCAGGACAATCGCTGTGGCTGGGCGCTTAAACAGTGGTACCACAGGGGCGATCGCGTTTAGTAGCACCCCTAAGATGATGGTAATGAAGTAGCGGGGGTAGCGCGATATATTTTCCCAAAATCCATCAAACATTTTGATTAAACCTTTTTATTATTGAACTCACTTTCTCACTTTAACTAGACACGCTCTAAATATCGGGAAAATAAAGACTATTGTTCTCAACCTTTTTGTAACAAAGCCGTTTTCAACACAGCGATAGCAAAGAGCAAGCACATAAGGAAATTATGCAATCTGCAAGTCTGGTGCAACACGCACATACACTGCCACCACTAATTCCACGCGAGATTCTCTTTGGCAACCCAGAACGAACCAGTCCACGACTTTCACCTGATGGCAAGTACTTAGCGTATATAGCTCCCGACCAGAACAATGTTTTACAGGTATGGTTGCGGACAGTGGGGCAAGAAGATGACCGACAACTGACTGCCGACAAAAAGCGGGGTATCCGCATTTTCTTCTGGACATACAACCCAGAACAGCTTATTTACCTGCAAGACTCAGATGGTAATGAAAACTTCCATTTGTACCTAGTTGACATCCAGTCTGATATCGTCCGCGATCTCACTCCATTCCAGGGAATTCAGGCTCAACCAGTGGCACTTGACCACAACTTTCCCAACCAGTTGCTGGTGGGGCTAAACCTGAACGATCGCAGCAAGCACGATGTTTACCAAATTGACCTGAAAACTGGTGCTGTTGAGTTCGACACAGAGAATCCTGGAAACATCATTGCTTGGACAGCTGACGCTCAGTTCCAAGTGCGAGCCGCGATCGCCACAACGCCTGATGGCGGCTCTGATTTGTTAGTCAGAGAAGTGACAGACAAGCCATGGGAAAGAATCCGGCATTGGGGACCGAATGATGAGGGCTATGCAGTTAGCTTCTCAGCGGACGGTGAGACTTTGTATATTATGGGGAGTCATGATGCTAATGCTCAGCGTCTCATTGCTCTCAATCTATCGAACCATCAGGAAAGTGTTGTAGCAGAGGATGCTCAATATGATGTAGATGATATACTCATCCAGCCAGTTTCGCGAGTTATCCAGGCAGTCTCTTTCTATAAAGACAAACAGGAGTGGAAAGTTCTTGACCAGAGTATTGCTGCTGATTTCGAGGCAATTGCTCAGGTCCGTTCTGGAGAGTTTGGAGTCAGCAGTCGCAACCTAGCCGATACTAGCTGGCTTGTCGCCTACTCTATTGATGATGGACCTGTCTACTACTACGCCTACAACCGAGAGTCTAAGAGTAGCACATTGCTCTTCAGCAACCGACCCAAACTAGAAGAGTTATCGCTAGCCTCAATGCAGCCAATCTCCTATCAAGCGCGAGATGGGCTGACTATTCATGGCTATCTCACAACGCCAATAGGTATTCCGGCGCATAACTTACCAGCGGTACTGCTGGTTCATGGCGGTCCTTGGGCACGCGATGCCTGGGGCTACGATCCAGAAGTGCAATGGTTGGCAAACCGGGGCTATGTGGTGCTACAAGTCAACTTTCGCGGCTCCACTGGCTACGGCAAAGATTTTCTCAACGCTGGCAATCGCGAGTGGGGAGCAAAGATGCACAATGATCTGATCGATGCCGTCCACTGGTTAGGACAAAAGGGGATAGCTGACTTGAAGAAGGTTGCTATTATGGGCGGGTCATATGGTGGCTATGCCACTTTAGTCGGTTTAACTTTTACGCCCGAAGTCTTTGCTGCTGGTGTGGATATTGTTGGTCCTAGCAACTTGATCACAATGATGCAAAGTATTCCCCCTTACTGGGAACCGCTCAGGGCAATGGAAGCGCATCGGATTGGCAACCTGGAAACGGAGCAGGAGTTTCTCAAGTCCCGATCACCCCTGTTTTTTGTTGACCAAATCAAAGCACCACTGCTGATTGCCCAAGGCGCTAATGACCCACGGGTTAAGCAGGCAGAAAGCGATCAAATTGTGGCAGCAATGCAGCAAGCAAATAGACCAGTGGAATATGTCCTTTACACAGATGAAGGGCACGGCTTTGCCCGTCCCGAAAACAGACTGCACTTCTATGCCATTGCAGAGCAGTTTCTGGCTAAGTACTTAGGAGGACGGTTTGAACCGATGGGAGAGATTCAGGGACATACAGGCATAGTCAGCTAGGACTCCGCTGCCGACTACCGAGCTTTCATCGCAACGACACGAAGCCTTTTGTAGTCGGCAAACCAGGTTCCATCCTGATATAGCTCTGGCCTTAGTTGATTTTCAATATCTTGCATAACGCTGATACGTCTGTTAGCAGCCATTTCTGGTAGCAAACTATTGGCAAACATCTCAATCCAGTTTTGCATACCTTTTTCACCATCTTCTAAGGGAGTTAGGCGGTCAAAGAGGGCGGCATATGTGACTGAGAAGCCTTGGCTCTCCAGTAAGGTTGTATATTCCCCAATGCTGGGGAAGTACCAGGGGTTAATGAAGGGAGCAGACATAGCATTTTTCTCTAGAGCGTTACCAATTGCCGTCGTGATCGCTCTGATATTCCCCTTGCCACCAAACTCCACGACAAAACGACTACCAGGTTTTAGAGCTTGCCAGATACAGGTGATAACTCTTTCTGGCTCTTTTATCCAATGCAGCGTTGCATTAGAAAACACAGCATCGAATGATTCTTGCAAGTGAAAACTAGTTGCATCCGCAACTTCAAATTGCAAGTCTGGATAGTTCTTCCGAGCTTGCTCAATCATCGTTGGTGCTTTATCTATGCCAATTGCGATCGCCCCTCGTGCTGCAATCTCTTGCGTCAGCTGCCCAGTTCCACAACCAAGATCGAGGATGTATTCTCCTTGCTGTGGCGACAAAAGCTCTAAACAGTCAGCACCATACCGCCAAACGAAGGAATGCTTGCTTTCATACAACGCGCTTTGCCATTGATTTTCCAGCATTGCCAATACCATTTTGTTTTGACTTTGAAACAGATCTCATTCAGGGATTCCATATGACTTGAGCGCGTTGACTTCTAATTTCACCATACGAACATGTACTAATCCATCTTGGTCAGGTGGAATCCTTTCCAGGTATGTCTCCACAAAATGAGTGATAAAGTCGTCCCGTTTACTCTCAGGAACGTACTGTGTGAAGGGCATCCAGGTTGTGCGTATCCAACCTGCTAAACCCTCTTTACCGAAATGCGTCATGTCTTTTGGAACTAACTCAAGCCGCTCAATGTTGAAACCAGCTTTTTCTAACCATAGTGAATAGTCCTGATCCCCATAGAAGAAATAGGGATTGTGAAAGCCATCAAAATAGTGCTTCCAAGGTTCCCAGGAGATAAGTTCAGAGAAAACTTGCAAAATATCCGCCGCGGTTCCCTGACCACCACATGCAATCACCAACCGACCCCCACGCCGCAACGACCGACTCGCAGCTCTAAGAAATGCTTGGTGATTGTCAATCCAGTGCAGCGCTTCATTTGAAAAGCACAGATCGAACTCCTGCTCGAAATCGAGCTTGCGCTCTTGAGTCGCCGGAGCCGCCTCCGGCGAAGCCTTGAGAGAACCTGCATCAACACAAGCGAAAGAAAGGTTTGGATATTCCTTTGCCGCATAGGTGCGAGTAGCATAAGCAATCATATCGGGGGAACTATCTATACCAACCACTCTGCCTCTGGGTAAAGTAGTTGCAAAATTAGCCGTGATTTTTCCATCTCCACAGCCGACATCCAGAACGGATTCATCACCTTGCAAATTAAGACTTTGCTTTAGTTCCTTTGCCCATTTCAATTGAGCATCCGAGTTTTTAGCATAGTCTTCTGGATTCCACTTCATACACTACTACCCAATACCATTTGGTTTTTACTTTAAAACAGATCTCATTTAGGGATTCCAAGCGCTTAGGCCATTTGTGTGTAGCAACACTCCTGTACTGACCTTCTTTATTAGAGTAGGAGGTGAGTCTTTGACACTCCCCGCCGTAAACGGTCGGGGATTCTCAGTTCAACGACAGAACTTGCTGTAATAGATTCTCACCTACTACAGTAGAGGCGCCATCTCCCTGAGCGTTTACTGCAACGAGTGCAGAAGTTCCCACATGCCCTGTGGTACTTAACCCTAACTTAAGTATGTTTAATGCTGCGTTTTCGTCTCTATCCAAAACACATCCACATTGACATGTATGTGTTCTAGTACTTAAAGATTTCTGAACAATACCACCACATTCTGAGCAATTTTGACTTGTATAGTGTGGAGTAACTGCAACAGTTACTCTTCCAAACTTTCTCCCAAAATGCTCTAACCAAATACGAAACTGATACCAACCAGCATCATTAATTGATTTGGCTAACTTCTGATTTCGTACCATATTTCTGACCTTTAAGTCTTCATAGGCAATCAAATCGTTAGATTTAACTACGCAACGTGCCAGCCTCTTGGCATGTTCTATACGCTGCCTACTTATCTTTAGGTGCTTTCTTGCTAATCTGTTCTTGGCTTTTTTGTACCTATTAGATTGATTATCCCCTTTTTTCTTTGGTTTCTTAAATTTTCTTGACACTCGTCGCTGTAACTTATGAAGTTGCTTCTCTGCGTTACGGTAATAGCGAGGGTTTGCTTCCTGGCATCCGGTTGAATCAGTATAAAAGAAGTTTAATCCTACATCCAAACCTACAGCTTTTTGCGTCGGCTGACTTGACTCAACTTCATCCACAGCAACACAAAACTGACAGTAATATCCATCAGCTCTTTTGACTATCCTGACTCGTCTAATCTGGTCTATCTGGTAAAAGTGTAAATCCCAAGTACCTATGAGTTTAAAAGAACCTAAGCCTTGCTTATCGGTGAAAGTAATATGTTTCCTATCTGTAGCAAGTTTCCAGCCTGTGTTTTTGTATTCCACAGAGCGACAGTTCTTTTTGTACCTTGGGTAGCCTTTTTTACCTGGTTTCTTAGTTTTGCAATTCTCGTAAAACCTAACAATTGCAAAAGCTGCACGTTCTGCTGATGCTTGTCTAGCTTGAGAATTTAGCTTGTTTGCCCATGTAAACTCTTTAGCCAGTCTGGAGCAGTAGATATTCAAGTCATAGGGTTTAACACCGCGATGATCCTCCCAGTACCGCAGTGCTTTGTTACGAACAAACTGAGTTGTTCTGATTGCCTGCTCGACAACCTTGAATTGCTCAGCTCTACCTTTTAACTTGAACTCAATGATTTTCATACAGGTATGATAGCACAACTTTTATAGACATGCAAGCTCTATAAAGCCGTCGTAGAACGACGGGGTTTTCCACCCAAATTTTCGATAAAAATTAGAGAACGATGGAGCTTCGCCACCTGCGCTACTTCATCACTGTGGCTGAAGAATTACACTTCAGTCGAGCCGCCGAAAAATTACAAATTGCCCAGCCACCTCTGAGTCAACAAATTCGCTATTTAGAAGAGGAATTGGGTGTGCAACTCTTTGAGCATACAAAACGACGAGTTCAACTAACTTACGCTGGACAAGTCTTTTTGCTAGAGGCACGCCGAGTCCTAACTCAGCTTGAGCAGGCGGTTATGATGGCACAGAGGGCTAGCCGTGGTGAGATTGGTAGATTGGGAGTAGGTGTCAACGCAACTGCTGCCCAGAGTTTTCTGCCTGAGATTCTCCGCGTTTTTCGAGAGCGCTTTCCAGATGTGAAGCTTGTCTTGCACGAACTAGCTTCACACAAGCAGGCACAGGGAATACGCGAAGACCACATTGATATCGGTTTTCTTTCAGTGGAAGTCGATGTGGCAAGATAGGAAGAAGACGGCAAAATAGAGCAATGATAGAGAACTTATGCCTTCCCCCTTCCCTGGAATGGACCCTTATCTTGAATATGCTGCTTTTTGGTCTTCGTTCCACACTCGCTTCATAGTGGCGATCGCAGATGCAATCGAGCCTCAACTAAGTTCACAATATTATGTTGAAGTGGAGTCTCGCACATATCAAAGCGACGAGGACGAGAAGATTCTGATCGGGATTCCAGACGCGATCGTCTTTGCTGAAAAATCGAATGCCCAGCCAAGTTCTGTTTCAGTCTCTGAAGCCGCAGTTGCCACGCAAGTTCAACCTGAGACCGTTGTGGTTCCAGTTCCATTAGAGATGAAAGAGCGGTATTTAGAAGTGCGTGAGATGGGAACGGATGATGTGATTACGGTGATTGAATTGCTGTCTTTGACCAACAAACGAGCTAAAGATGGACGCGCAGAGTATGAAAAGAAACGACGGCAGATTTTGGGTAGTCAGACGCATCTAGTGGAATTAGATTTGTTGCGTAATGCAAAACCGATGGCAATGCAGGGAGTCCAAACGCCCTCACCCTATCGCATTTTGATTAGCCGTAGTCACGATCGCCCTAGAGCCAATCTCTACCCAATCATGCTCGAACAACCGCTGCCGAATCTTCCGATTCCGCTCAAAGCTGGAGATGCAGAGCCGATCGTGCCTTTGCAATCTGTATTCACTCAGGTTTACGATCGTGCTCGGTATGCGAGTCGGATTGATTATGCCCAACCGTTACCGCCGCCTAAACTACCTGATGTAGAACAGCAATGGGTTGAGACGGTCTTAGCACCGATGCGAGAACAGTAAGACTAACAAACGAAGTTGTTCATCTGGGGTAAGATTTTCAACTTGACGGCGTATCTCTTGATAAGTGGCCATATTATTTATTCATGCCTCTACGCCAATCATGCCACATTGCCTATGGATTCATTCATCCTATGGTGTAGACCAGTTTTCTGTTTGCAATTCATTGCAACTGTTTTCAATCGCATCACACGCCACACCAACCCCATTCTCTGCTTGGATAATACGTCCAATTTCTGTTGCTTTAGCTGCATAGTTGGAATTTTCTATCAATTCATGTAACTGCTTAGCTACTCGTATCGCTGAATACTGCTTACGGGAAATCGTCCGCGAAGCTCCCAAGCGTTTGACTCTTGCTGCATTGTCTGGCTGGTCATGACTGTAGGGCATCACAAGCGTTGGACGGCCTGCCCGTAATGCCTGAGCCGTTGTGCCAATGCCGCCTTGATGCACAATTGCACAAGCACGCGGAAAAATTTGAGAGTATGGCGCATAGCTTACAGCAATGATGCCTTCTGAAAGATTTTTTGGAGGGGCATTCTTGCCAACCAGCAAAACGGCACGGCGGTCTAAGTACTTTGCAGCTTGAAGGCTTTCCTTGTAAAATCGACCAGGAGCCACGACGGCGGCTGAACCCAAGGTAAAAACAATCGGTGGTTCACCTGCATCCAAAAATTGCTGGAGTTCTGGTGTGAGTTTCGCTCCGCCTTCGCTGCCATCATAGAATGTAAACCCTGTGATCACCGTGTTGGCCGCCCAATCCGGTTGAGGCTTTGCGAAGGCTGACGAGAACAGCGCTAACACAAGGTAAGGGGAATACTTATCATCAATGAAGGGATTGCCGACGAGGGGCGGCAAGCCGAGTTCACCTCTTAGTTGATGAATCGGTTCCGCCCAAGCTTTAGAAATGACTTTTGATAATTTAATAATGCCTCGGTTAGCAATAGCACCTAGCCCGCGCAATTTAGCTAGAAATGGAAGCACAGGGAGGACTGATGGATCGTAAACTGAGAGAAATGAGGCGGGTTGCAGGACAGCGAACGCCCACGGAATCTTTAATTTTTCTGCAACCAATCGAGCCGCCACGACTCCTTCACCTGCAATGATCAAGTCTGCGTCTTTTGCACTGTCCATTAAATCTGTATAGGTTTCACCTAAATTCGCACAAACCCAATTTTTGATAATATACTCCGTACCCGTTTTCGAATTCATCATCCGCGCCATCTCTTGAGGATCGTTGAGCGCGATGTTGTCAGGGCGCATCCGATGAAACTCGAATCCCAAGGCTTCAATTTTGTCTTGATATTCTTTATGGGTTGCAAACACCACATTATGACCCCGATGACGCAACTCAAACGCGATCGCAATTTTGGGATGTAAATCACCGAGAGAACCAATGGTGGTTAAAACAATACGACTCACTGTCTTGCCTCTCGGTCAGCGACATTCACATAGACACACTTGCTTGATCATAAAGCCTTACAGGGAGAGACACCTGAATTGGAAATGGCTACAGTTTAGCGGCAAGATCGCACATACTCAGTCTTGCAGGAGTTTCTTAAGGTGGTCTAGACATTGGCCGCTTCAATGGTCTGCTCAGCCGCAATTGCAGTGTCTATTTCTGAGGTGTGTGCTGCGTAAAAGGCTAGAGCGTTATTCACTTGAGCTTCAGCCAGTCCATACTCTATAGCAATCTGGTTTGGAGATAGACCCCAATGCCGGGAAGCAATTACCACTGTTTGCACACGTAGACCAGTTTGACGCAAAATTGGTAATGGCTGATCGCTAGCCCCAGGACGATATGTGATGTCAGGAAAAGCTGAATTGTCGTTGTTCATCCAGGGTAAGATTTTCAACTTGACGAAGGATCTCTTGATAAGTAGCTATATTATTTATTCAATGCCTCTTTGCCAATCATGCCACATTGCCTATAGATTCAACACTTTCTCCTGCTTAAGAGCCCTATAAATAACGTTGTAATAGCTGAAGACTGAACTCTAATAAATCAATTTGAAGTACTGTCTCAACCCATGAATCAAGCAAGCTAATGTTTGCGTGCCGCGACGAGAGCAATTCTTCTAATTCTCGCCGACAACCTCTGTTCCGTCCGCTACAACACATTGTTAGGCTGCTGACACGTTCATTCACTCTATGGTGTTGACCAGTCTTCTGTTCGCAATTCTATGATCTGTCCAAAATCTGACTGATTACGGGTGAGTAAGATTGCGTTGTTTGTTAGAGCAATCGCAGCAATTTTCAGATCCATATTCCCTAGACGAGGATAGGCTTTTCGTAAGCGTTGATGCTCTAGCGCGGCTGTCCGGCTAAAAAGAACCATCACGATTGATTGGTAGTCTGCTGCAAGTTGCTGTAGCCCTTGATATGCAAGGACTTGTTCATCTAAAGTTTTCGCCCTGGATAGAATATTGAGCCGACCTCTGACTTGCTCTTCGTAAGTAATCACAGTCACTGCAACTTCAATCTCTTTAACGGCTGCCAGCCTTGTCAGGATTCGCTTTCCCTCTTGTCCATTGCGCTGGATGAGACTGAGATGATCGGTGTCAAGAATGTACATTGTGGAATGGTAGGGACCTACTCAGCAGTCTTACGCCATTCTTGTCCGAGGCGAACCGCTTCATCAAAGGTAGGATCGTTTTCAAAGCTACCTGCAACTTTTAACCACCAGGGGGCTTTTTGCTGGAGGAACCCAGATAGCATCTGTTTCATTTGTGACAGTTCTGTCTCCAAAGTTGCGACTCGCGCTTCGAGTTTTTGAGATCGTTCTTCAATCTGCTGGGAGGACATAGGAATTTGTTGCAAGTTAGAACTCCAGAAGCATTATAGCGAGATCTCTAGAGTCGCTGATTGAATTGAGCTTCGTGGGTTCTAGCACTAAAATAGCAATTGACTGGGCAATCACAACGCTCACAAATAACTTCACAATAATGTCCTACGCTGAAAGTTTTCTAGCGACAGCGGTTCATAAGGCAAATGTTCTGGCTGCAAAGACAGATCTTCTACTAGCGCTTGTAGGGCTCTTGGATGCAGTGACTTTGATATGACCAACTTGTGATGTGGTGTTCTAAAGGCAACGGCTAGTAGGCTGAGACCGAAACAACTCTCGGAAATAAGCGAGTCGATTAATTCCAGCGGCAAATACTATACCATTAGGTTTGAGGATGCGTGAGGCTTCACGCACTGCAATTTGTCTTGCCTCCAAGGAACAAAGATGGTAGAGCGGTCCTAAAAGCAACACTACATCTGCAATGGCTGTTTCCAAACCTGCTAACCGAGTTGCTGATGCTCTTTGCACTTCGAGTACTTGTTTATCAAGATTTGCAGCCTTGAGCTTAGTGTAGATAGCTTCTAACAACTTCTGCGAAATGTCAATCAGATAAAGCCAACAACCCCGTCGAGCTAGTAACTCTGCGTAGTAGCCACCACCAACACCAATATCGACGACCGTTGCCCGCTCTGGAACCACTCGGCTTAACCATCGAGCTGTAATTGCAAATTCAACCGGGCTGTACTGTTGTCGCACTAACTCATATTCAAAAATATTCTGATTGTAGTGTTGAGCAACATCTTGGAGTGTCTCATCTAGGTCGGGCATAGTCTTTCTCGAATCTCTGCTCAGTAACCTACCATTGGCAGTGTATTTGCGATAGCAAAATAAAATTGCTAGTGTTCAAGAATATAAAACGACACGCAACGCATTGCTAAAAATTGATTCTATTAAAGGTGTAGTCATAGTTTCAACGCCATCTCAATGACATGATTGAACTTTACAAACAACCAAAGTATCGAATTCTATCTTGGAGTCTAGGTCTCATTCTAGCTATCGCTAGCAGCACACTGACGTTCTCAGATGTAGCTCATGCCAATACTCAAGCTAATGTTCCCCAGTCTATCAAGAATGCTAGCTCGACTGAGACTTCAACAGGCTCTGCACGCGAACTCTTTCGCGCTGCCTACGAAAATCGCTATACCTGGAATAAGCAGTTTCCGGGCTATACAGCTGCAGTGGAATTCCAGCAAGGCAAGGAAGACTACAAAGGCTACATCCGCGTTAATCCAGACTTAAATGTAGAAGTCACTGGTATTGACAAAGAAGATGCACGTCAGACAGTTGATTCTCAACTGCGTATGATCATCATCCACCGTCAGCGAGTTCCCTTTGAAGTTGCCCATAAGGGACAAACTTACCAGCTTGGAGCAACCGACAAAACTGGTGCCGTAGAGATTTTTGAGAAGGGAGATACGACAGACTCTCACTATAAGGTATTGCACCAACAGCTGACTCAGGTAAATCGTACTTTGGGACAGACTGCTGTTACCGTCAACCTCCTGGACTCCCTAGTAACTCCTGAAGGCTATCTGGCAACTCGCTATCAAACGGTTTTCCGTCAGCCTCAGACGGCACAAGTTCTGGGAGAGGAGGAGTCTGAAGATAGTTATCAGAAAATTGGTGGTTACTATCTGCTAAATCGTCAGATCATCCATGACTTTGAACCAGGCAAACAGACTACTACAAAGATAGTCTTTACTGATATCCAGCTATTATCAAAATCGTCCAAGTAGATTTAGATAAGCATGCTGCGATGTTCGGTGTAATATTGGTCTGATCGGTTAACCAGACTGGGTGATTCGCTAGTTATATGCACACAGTAGGAATAGGCAAATCAAATACAGGAAATTAAAGATGCAGTCTGCAACTACTGTCGAGCAACACACACCTACACTGCCACCGCTGATTCCGCGCGAGATTCTCTTTGGCAACCCAGAACGAACCAGCCCACGACTTTCACCTGATGGCAAGCACCTGGCGTACCTGGCTCCCGACCAAAACAATGTTTTACAGGTATGGCTGCGGACAGTGGGGCAAGAAGATGACCGACAGCTGACCGCTGACAAAAAGCGGGGCATCCGCATCTTCTTCTGGACATACAACCCAGAGCAACTGATTTACCTGCAAGATTCAGACGGTGATGAAAACTTCCACTTGTATTCAGTCAATATCCACTCTGATATTGTTCGGGATCTGACACCATTCCAAGGTGTTAAAGCTCAGCCAGTGAATCTCGACCACAACTTCCCGGATTGGGTACTGGTGGGACTGAATTTGAATGATCGGCAGAAGTTTGATGTCTACCGGATCAATCTGAAAAATGGTGCGGTTGAAT
>JAFAVL010000643.1 GCA_019242465.1 Chroococcidiopsidaceae cyanobacterium CP_BM_RX_35
TATCGACGTTTGAGCAAGGATTATGAGTTCCTACCGACGACTAGCGAGACGATGATTTACGTAGCCATGACTCGTTTGATGTTGAGGAGGTTGACTCGAAAAGTGCAAGTTGCTTGATGCTGTTTAGACTTCTCAAACAGGTTCTAAGCGCCCAGTGACTAAACCAATTCAGCAGACTCAGCTAAATATGCGTTCCGCACGATGGCATTCTGCCTGTGAATCAGTTCCTCTGTAGCAATGTAGTTGCGTGCTTTCTGCTCTGCTTCCTGCTCAGTTGCTCCATGTCCAATGCAGCGATCGCCCACCCAAGCTTGATAGACCCCCCAACGGTTATCCAGTAGGACCAACCATTCTGTGGGTTTTCTGATCACTTCAGTTTGCTGAGCAGGCTTAAAGATGGTCTGGTAGCCTCGCGCATAACCTCTGGCGTATTCGTGTAGATCTTCTTCGTAGATAGGATGCAGTCTTTCTTCTGCATCCTGTCTGCCATGAATAAACCCCTGCCCAAATTCATCTACCGGTTGGGTTTGTGGTGTCTGCGGTTGAGATGCGGTCTCTTTTTCCCAGGCGGCAATTTCTTGATCGCAGGTGGCAGTGCTTTCATGCTGGGGCTTAGCCATACGGTCGAATGCACTACACCAACCACGCACGCCTTGCTCCGGGTTGAAGAGGGGGCAGGTCGCGCAAGTTTGGACTGGTCGCTCGATTGTTGTTGAGGTCATTGTTAGAATGTCCTTTAGTCTTATTCGATCGCCCTAGTCAGTTGTCAGCTACTAGGGCTTTTTGTCTTGGTCATCTCAGTCTTGCTCCCGATCACTCTGATTAGGGAGTGGAACTGGGGCAAAGCCTTCATATTCTTGCGCTCTGAGCGCTAAACAACAGAGTTTTTTTGGTCTGAGAGTCCGCAGAGATTGAAGCTGGATATCAATCCTTGTCTAATGGCGTTTCCTCTACTGTCCGTTACACCAAATTGTGCTGTTAACAGGTTCCGGGCGGGGTTTAGGCAGTTCCGCGCTCTGCTGCTCTGTTGTATTTAGTGAAGTAGCTTCTTCGTCTATTAGTATATTAGCTTAAAAAGCTATTTCTGTAGCTTAAAAAGCTATTTAAATTGCTTATTGGGCTAGTCTAATCCCGGCTTTTTAGCTTATCAATTGAAATTGATAGCTTCATAGGCTATATTAGTCATAAGCTCTGCTTTAGGAGATACTTATGAGTGCTGTTCTAGATCTTTCAAAAGTGAGCAAAGTTCGCTGGAAGCTTCGAGCTATCATGGCTGACCGTAAAATTACTAATAAGGCATTAGCTGAAGAGTTGGGAATGAATCCTGTCAGCATTTCCAAGCTTAGAACTACAGATGATATGCCGGAAATTGGTGGCGAGGCTCTAGCTAAACTTTGTGATGGCATAGCAAAACTAAGCGGTATTCCTTGCACCCCATCTAACCTAATTGAGTTTATTCCCGATGAACAACCAGGGACTAACTAGTACAAGGGGACAACTGCTTTCCTACTTTTTTCAAACAGCACTCCATACTGTTAATTATGCAACCAAGCAGAAAGCCAAAGACAAGCTTCTGAACAATACAGCCGAGCGAACCAACATAATCGCTTGCCAACCAACTATCACTTAATGGTGCGAGGTGATGAACCAAACAACTCTTTTCCTCGGCCAAAAGCAACTCCTTGCCCCAGGTGCAATTCACATCCCCAACTGGTTCTCCTTGGAAGAGCAACAAGAATTACTCGCTCTGTGCCGAGAGTGGGCTAAGTCTCCAGCGGGGCTTTACACTCCCAAGATGCTGAACGGTCAACCTTTGAGTGTGCGTGTTGTCTGTCTTGGCTGGCATTGGTATCCTTACCGCTACTCCAAGATCCGCGATGATGGAGATTGTCTTCCTTGCAAACCTTTTCCGCTAGAGTTGGAGCATTTAGCGAGCAAAGCTCTGCAAAATACCTTGCCAGAATACCAAGCTCAGTTCCAACCTGATGTAGCGATCGTCAATTGGTACTCACAATAGGCAAAACTAGGCATGCATCAAGACCGTAGTGAGTCAGAAGCGGTACGAAATGCTGGCAGTCCCATCATCTCGATTAGTCTTGGGGATACTTGTTTGTTCCGCTTGGGAAATCCTGAGAGCCGCAGTGGTAGGCATCAAGATGTTGAGTTGACCAGTGGCGACTTGTTTGTCTTCGGCGGTCCTTCCAGAATGGCTTTTCACTCAGTCGTGAAGATTTATCCTGGAACTGCTCCATGTGACTTAGGCATGAGGCAAGGTAGAC
>JAFAVL010000217.1 GCA_019242465.1 Chroococcidiopsidaceae cyanobacterium CP_BM_RX_35
GAGTGCCTAATGGTATCTACAGTGGACTACAGCGGGTGCTATTTGGACCAGACATTTATCTTGTGCCGCGTCGCGACCAGAGAATTATCATCGGTGCTACCAGCGAGGATATAGGGTTCACCCCTCACAACACCCCATCTGGCATTCAAGTTTTATTGGAACGAGCCATCCGGCTCTATCCCCAATTACAGCACTATCCAATCCAAGAACTTTGGTGGGGTTTCCGTCCTGCCACACCAGATGAGTTACCGATTCTGGGTGCTAGTCCATGTCGGAATCTCACCCTGGCTACTGGGCACTACCGCAATGGCATATTGCTCGCACCAGTTACAGCGACTTTGATTGCAGATTCAATCCTAGAGCAACCTGATCCTCTTTTAGAGCATTTCCACTACTCGCGGTTTTACAACTCCCACCCATCCACTGCCAAACTAATGATTACCCATTCAAGAGATGCTGCCGCCACAATTTCCTCAGCACTGACAACTGAGCAATCCCCCGATCGCCCCCTAACTATAGCTGGTCGGACATTTCAATCGCGTTTAATGACGGGCACTGGCAAGTATCGCACTCTAGAGCAGATGCGGCAAAGTATTGCTGCCAGTGGTTGCCAAATTGTCACTGTAGCAGTGCGGCGGGTTCAAACTAACGCCCCAGGACACGAAGGGCTAGCTGAGGCTTTGGATTGGACAAAACTCTGGATGTTACCTAACACAGCTGGCTGTCAAACGGCAGAGGAGGCAATTCGCGTAGCACGTTTGGGACGGGAAATGGCAAAACTTTTGGGGCAAGAAGATAACAATTTTGTCAAACTAGAGGTGATTCCTGACCCCAAATACCTCTTACCCGATCCAATTGGCACTCTACAAGCGGCAGAACAATTGGTACGAGAAGGTTTCGCTGTGCTGCCTTATATCAATGCCGACCCTATCCTGGCGAAACGGTTGGAAGATGTTGGCTGTGCTACGGTCATGCCATTGGCGTCGCCTATTGGTTCTGGACAGGGGTTGAAGAATGCGGCGAATATTCAGATCATTATTGAAAATGCTGGAGTACCAGTGGTAGTAGATGCAGGGATTGGCACGCCTAGTGAGGCAGCGCAGTCAATGGAACTGGGAGCTGATGCCTTGCTAATCAATACCGCGATCGCTCAAGCCCAAAATCCTACTGCCATGGCTCGTGCCATGAGTCTAGCAACCGAAGCAGGGCATCTAGCTTACCTGGCTGGACGGATTCCAGTCAAAGACTATGCTAGTGCTAGTTCACCTCAGAGCGGCACTATTAGTGGAGACTAGGAACATAAGAGGACAGAGCCGAACTGTCCTCCCTAGCTAAAGAACCTAAAGCAAAATGTAAAGATTTGTTACTAAAGGAGGAGAGTTTGTGTAATAAATATTGTTAAGATTGTTTAAAACTTACTGAAGAGAGGAATGTACTCATGCCGTATACTACTGAAGAAGGCGGTCGTTTAAACAACTTTGCCGCTGAACCAAAGGTCTACAGGGCAGAAGCTCCTACTGAAGCTCAGAAGCGCAACTACCTGATTCTGGGCATTGCTGCAACAACATTGATAGGTGGGCTACTGTTTGTGGCCTTCTCTGTTTCCGCTTGATTGCGGTAAGGCTCTCTGGATAACTAGAGAACAGCGAAGCCCCCGTTTTCTCTGTTAGAGGCAATAGGGGGTTGTCTGACCTCAATTAGCTGATGGCTTTTCTGGAGCAATGGCGGAGTAGAGTGCAGAGTAGTCAACATCACCCAAACCCATATCTAGTGCCATCTTCAATATTCTTCTTACCCCTTCAATACCACTAACGTTAAGGTCAGCCGATTGAGCCTCTGCGATAAATAAATCAGTATCTTTCACCAGATGCTTAGTCGGGAAGTTGGGATTAGCATAGTTTCGCTCAAGCATCCGCTGTAGCTTTTTGTCAAAAGTTGGCGCATAAAGCGCGCTACCCCGCAAAATTTGCATAAACAAATCAGGATCAATCCCCTGGTGCTGGACAAAGCTCAGACTAAGCCCAAAGCTAGCGGTCAAAGAGGCAATTAGCTGGTTAAGAGTGAGCTTGACGGTAGCTGCAGTGCCAACAGAACCAATCAATAATGGCTCGGAACCTAGGCATTGCAGCAAATTTGACCAATGTTGAAACTGCTCAAGTGATCCACCCACCATGATAATTAGCTTCCCTGCTTTCGCTTCTGGGATGCTACCCAAGACGGGTGCTTCCAAATAGTCACCGCCAGCAGCAACAACTTCATCTCTAATAGCTCTGCTATCTGTAGGAGCGATTGTGCCCATTTGAATCACCGTTCGTCCTATTAGATGCTGCCGTGAACTGTCACAGAGCAGCAGACTGCGAATAGCTGTGGTATCGGTGAGCATCAGAATTACACAGTTGCAAGCACTAATAACTTCGCAAGGTTGTGCTGCGATCGCTGCCCCAGCATCTCTAAGTGGTTCTAATTTTGCTTGAGTGCGATTGTACGCAACTATATCTACCTTAGTCTCTAAAAGCCTCTGGACCATCGCTAGTCCCATAAGTCCAGTCCCGATAAATCCCACCTTCATGAGCAACCTTCCAATGTGGTAGAGCGAGCGCGTTGTAATACCTGGGTTAATCGCGAGCCATCTACGATGTTAGCCAGCAGAAATAGGTTTGACCAAACGGGATCATAAAATAACCACCTATTAAGAGATCTATCAATAGACAGACGTATCCTAACTTGTGTTATAAATAGTACACCCCAGTCAAAAAACTCATGTATAAACCCGGCGGAGTTTAGCAGCTTAGCATTAAACGGAGTCGCTATTTATGCCTGATGAAGTCTTTCATGATGAACCAAGTAACATTCCAGCCTCAGATCCATACATCTCTACTGAGGCTGGCTTAGGTAATCGGGAGCTGATGGAAAACCAGCGTCTAGAGGTACTTTTCCAAGATGTTCGACGCCTTCGCAGTCGGCTTGGTTTGTTAAGTGGCATAGCTATTGCTGCACTTTTGCTAGCTGCTGCCCTAGCCGGAGTTGTAATTAGCATGAAACAACAGCAGGACCGAGAGGCACAACAAGTCGGGACGCTGACGGGCAATAAAGCAGGAGTCGAGAATCAAATTAACTCCCTCAATCAACAGGTAGCAGCACTTAACCAACAGTTGAGCGTGGTTAACCAGCAACTACCACAAAAAGTTAGCCAAGCCCAACTGAAACCGTTGATATCTATTGTTCAAGATATCAACTCTAAAGCTGTAACCAGGGACCAATTGAACCAAGCTCTACAAAGAGTACAGCCGCAAAAGTTAAATAATGGAGGTGGAACACAGACTATCCTTACCCCATTTCCATCTACTTCACCGTCCCCTTAACTGCTATAACAACTTGATTAATAAGCTAAGCTTTTGTAGCAAGAGCTACTTGTTCTTGGTGGCAATTTAGCAACCTAGTAATTTTGGTTGTGTTGCAAGGGTTGATGGCGTCCAGAAAAAACTGTATTGCTTAAGCCATCATGAAAAACAGTACAAAGAAGCCTGCCAGATAGCTAACCAGTACTTGCTTAGGCTCAGAGAACAACTGCAATGGCGCTCGTGGCGCTGATGCTCCTCATGCCATATCAAACCACCAAACATCGTTGCCTAGGTCATCCTCAGCTTCTTCCCAAACATCCAATCCGGCTTCTTTCTCATCCAACCGAATTTCCCTCATCACGTCTGAAAGCATTGCCCTACCTGACCGAACGTTTATTTCTACAGGTTCAAGCCATTCTGGTTCAGTTGACACATTCTCTAAAGCAGAAGTATTGGCATCAGCTGACAGCTCTCCCAACAGTCTCTCATCCAAGGAGTTGACTACATCTTTTTCGGGTTGCGTCTGGTGCTTAATGATTTTCGGGCGTTTGATCATTAGATTTCTATCATGACAAAAGTTTTTCCTCAGCTATGGTAACGGTTTTCGCAGCAGCTTGAGCCGCACCCACTGCCCCCGGTAGACTTCGACACGCGATCACTACCCATCCTGGAGTCCACTGGACCGTGGTATCGACTCAATCTTGCCCGATATCCTTATGCCTTGATTTAATTGTTGCGAGGGGCTACTGTCCGCACTTTTGTCCCCTCAACCAAATCAACCCTGGGATTAGCGAGGATGGATTCATTGGTGTTTAAACCAGAGGTGACTTCTATCTGAGTACCGTAATCCCTCCCAACTTGGATTGGATGGTAGTGTATTGTTTGGGCTTGGGTGATAGTTGCTACCTGTGTCCCTCCTGCATTCACCACTAAAGCGCTGTCTGGCAGCATTAAGGGGGGATAAGCACGAGCAATAGTAAACTTGGCATTAGCGTACATTCCAGGTCGGATCAAACCTTCTGGATTCGGCACCTCTACCTGAGTCAGCAAGGTGCGAGAACTGGGGTCGAGAGCGTTGGTTGTCCGGATCACCTTGCCTGTGAAGCTCCGTTGTGGTATCTCTCGGATTTGAATCTGTGCCGCTTGACCAGACTGAATTGATGATGCCAGATTTTGCGGTACATTCACATTCACTTCCAAAGAGCTATAGGAAGTGATTGTATAGAGGCTGGTATTGCTGCTATTACCGCTACCAGATGTAATCAAAGCTCCTCGGTTAACATTACGAGCCGTAATCACTCCATCGAAGGGAGCTGTCACTTTCTCAAACGATTGCAACACACTATAGCGCTGTAGATTCGCTCGACTAGCATTGACGTTAGCCATTGCTACAGAGATGTTAGCTTGGTCAGAATTGACTGTATTTTGCGCTGATTGGACATTGGCGGTATTGGTGCGGTAGCTGGCAAGTTGAGTATCGGCATCTTGTTGTGACACCACCCCTTGCCCAACGAGAAATTTGTAGCGCTGCCAAGTCTTATAGGCTAAAACTTGGTTGGCACGCGCCAGCTTGAGATCGCTCAGTCCTTTAGCTAAACTAGCGCGGGACTGCACCAAACTAGCTTGAGATTGTGCTAGTTGAGCGCCAGCTTGAGCGGCTTCCTGGTCAATATCTGGCGATTCAACCACAGCGAGTAGTTGACCAGAATGGACGCGATCGCCAATATCCACTAACCAACGCTGCAAATACCCGTCAGCGCGGGCATAAATCGTCGTTTGGTTGAGCGCTACGACGCTACCTGGCAGTGCCAAATCAGTATCAGCAGGAGCGTATTTGGCATGAATCACATTGACTGTAGGAGCAGCACTTTGTACCTTAACTGCCCGTGCTAATTCCTGCTGACGGTTTAAACGGGGCAAAATGCCCAGAGCTAGCAGACTTGTCGCCGCAACTGCACCTATGACGATCCAACCCCGACGACCGATACCACGCGATCGCTTAACAGGTTGATGGGACGGCTCAGGAGATGGAGAACGCTGAGAATCGACGTTTGCCGGATCGGGGGATGGGCGATGCGAAGAATCCATAGTGATTACTTTTGCTGTTGTGATGACAAGGCAAATGCCGCTTGCGGATCGGAGGGAGCATCGTCCTCCTCATCCATCGGACGGGGTTGTTGACGTCGCAGAATACTGTAAACGACTGGCACAAAGATCAGAGTAGCAAAGGTGGCAGTTGTCAAGCCACCTATTACGGCGCGACCCAACGGCGCATTCTGCGAACCACCTTCTCCCAAACCCAAGGACATCGGCACCATACCAATAATCATGGCAAAGGCGGTCATTAAGACTGGGCGAAGCCTTGTGTAGCCAGCCGCTAGGGCTGCACCATACGCATCTTTCCCCTCCATCCGCTGCTCGTTGGCAAAAGTGATGAGCAGAATACTATTAGATGTCGCCACCCCAATACAGATAATAGAACCTGTTAACGAGGGTACGCTGAAGGTGGTTTGGCAGATGAATAGCATCCAGATGATCCCAGCCAAAGCACTTGGCAGCGCCATCATGATAATTAGAGGGTCCAACCAACTTTGAAAGTTGACCACCATCAGGCAGTAAACTAGCACAATGGCGAATACTATCCCTATCCCCAGACCCACAAACGAAGAATTCATCGTTTGTACTTGGCCGCGCACGACGATTTTACTGCCATGGGGTAGCTTGCGCTTAAATTCAGCCACAATCCGATTGATATCACGAGAAACACCTCCAAGATCGCGGTCCTGGGTATTAGCGTAGATATCATAGACTGGTTGGATATTGTAGTGATTGACAACTTGCGACATAGTACTCTGGCCAACCGTTCCCAGATTGCTCAAAAGTTGTGGCGAGTTCTGGCTAGTGGGAGTTGGTGTCTGACTGCTAGCAGTTGATGCCTGGCTATTTGATTGCGATGAACTCTGGCTAGTGGTAATTGGTAAATTACCGATGCTGTCAATCGAATCAAGCTTGTACTGGGGAACTTGCACCGCAACGAGGTAGGATACCCCGTTTGTGGGGTCGAGCCAGTAGTTTAATGTTCCCTGACCGCTTGAACTTAAGGAAGTGAGTACACTGTTTGCCACATTGCTTTGAGTCAGACCAACTTCGTTAGCCTTTGTGCGGTCCACATCGACTTGCAACGCCGGAGCGTCAGTGACTTGGTGCAGGTGTACATCTACGGCACCAGGAACGCGAGCGACACGGGCGGCGATTGCCAGAGCAATTTTATTGTTGGCTGTAGCGTTCTTGAGTGGACCTGATATCTGAATATCAACGGCAGCAGGCAGACCGAAATTAAGGATTTGAGTGACGATATCAGCCGGAGCGAAATAGAATGTGTAGTCGGGAAATAGAGCTTTCAATTTCTGGCGTAGAACCTTCACATATGAAAAGGTCTTGCCAGATTCTTTCAGGGAGACGAGAATGTCACCGTCGGCAGAACCAATCGTGGATGTGTTGCCATAGGCAAGATTGATGCCGCTGCTGGGTAAGCCGATGTTATCCAGAATTTGGGTAATATCTTCCGCCGGAATAGAGGCGCGGATCACATTTTCAACCTGGGCAAAGATCTTTTCTGTCTCTTCAACGCGGGTGCCAGGTAAAGCTCTGACATGCAGGATAAACTGACCGCCATCAATCTGGGGGAAAAAGTCTTGACCAACGAATGGCAGCATCACTAATGCACTCACCCAAAAAGCCCCAAACAGTACAAAGACCATCCGGCGATGATGCAAGGCTGAGGCGAGGATGCTGCGATACCAATTGCGAAATTTCTCGAATTGAACATTAAACTTTTCGTGCTGCCGCCAGATCCAGTCTTTCTTGACGGGTTTGGCTGGCTGACTGTTGCGCTGGTGGTCATTCGCACTACCATTGCCGTGACCATCGCCACTCTGCTCACGAACACTGTCGTCATGATGCGCTTCACGATATAAGTCCACCTCATGCCTCAGGAGATAGTGCGCCATCGTCGGTACCACAGTCCGCGAGAGTAAATATGAGGCGAATACAGCAAACACCACTGCTAGCGCCAGGGGGGTGAACAGGTACTTGGCAACCCCACTCAAAAAGACGACCGATGTAAAGACAATACAGATAGCTGATGTAGCAACAAACGCTGGAGTCGCAATTTGCTGTGCCCCATCTAGAATCGCCCGCTTAATCGGCTTGCCTTGTCCCAAATTGCGGTGGATGTTCTCAATTTCCACGGTGGCATCATCCACTAGAATACCGACCGCTAGGGAGAGACCACCCAAAGTCATAATGTTGAGTGTCTGACCCATGAAACTTAACACGATAATTGAGACCAGGATAGAAAGGGGAATCGAGATAGCTACAATCAGGGTGCTGCGCCAACTCCCCAAGAATACGAGAATCATCAGTGCTGTCAGACACGCGGCAATTAGCCCTTCTGTAAGTACGCCCTGGATAGAAGCCTTGACAAAAATCGATTGGTCGAACAGAAACCCTAAATTCAATTCTGGAGGTAGAGTGGCTTTGATTTGGGGCAGCATGTCTTTGACACGCTGGACAACAGCTAGGGTCGAGGCACTGCCACTTTTGAGGATTGTGAGTAGGCTGGAGCGACGCCCGTTCTCACGCACAACGTTGGTTTGCACAGCGAAGCCATTGCGGACCTGCGCGACATCGCGGATGTAGACCGTGGCACCGTTGATTTGCTTGATTGGCAAGTCGTTGAGTGCTGATATGATCTCTGGACTATTGTTAATCCGCACAAAGTAATCACGAGAGCCAATCTTCGCATCGCCAGCGGGCAAGAGGACGTTTTGTGCTGTGACAGCGTTGACGACATCGGTTGCCGAAAGCCCTTTAGCATAAAGTGCCTGAGAGTCAATATCTACCATAACTTGCCGGACTTTGCCGCCATAGGGCAGAGGCACCTGTGCCCCCTGCACATTCGCTAACTGAATGCGGACAAAGTTGAGGGCAAAGTCGTTGAGTGATTGTTCTGGCAGGGTTTTACTGCTCACACTCATTTGGATGACTGGCACATTGGAAGCGCTGTACTGGATGATAAATGGTGGTGTAATGCCCGGTGGTAGGACGCGCAGGATCGTCTGCATAACCGAGGTTACTTGGGCAACTGCCGAGGCAATGTTAGCGTTGGGTTGAAAGAAAATCTTGAGTACGCTTACCCCATTCATTGATTGGGATTCTGTATGCTCAAGGTCATTCACAGTCGTAGTAACGGCACGTTCGCTATAGGTGACAATGCGCTCAGCCATTTCTTCCGGCGTCTCGCCAGTGTAAGTCCAAATCACGCTGACGACTGGAATGTCGATACTGGGAAAAATATCAACCGGGGTGCGGAAGATCGTCAATACCCCCAACAGCACAATCATCACAGCCAAAATGGCGAATGTGTAGGGGAGACGTAACGCGACTCGAACAATCCACATCATAATCGTTTGGACCTGGGGCTATAAAAGGACGCCTGAGAGTGCAATGTTAGTCAACGTTGTCCCGGAGGAAGCCTCCCTTGAGCAACGCTCTTTGCTTCGTCAAGTTGCTACGGTTACGAAATACTGTAGCTCTAAATATGTCAACACAAGGTTCATGTCTGAGAGAAGACTTTACTTACGGGTGATGGCTCAGGTCTACAATCAATCTCTTCTGTTTCTTCAGAGTATGCACTAAGATTAGGATTAAAGTCAAATGCTTAAATAAGTATTTAATCTAACTCTGTTCGTAATTCTTCTGGAATCTTAACAATGTTTTGATATTCGTCCAACCAACCTGTACTGTGTAAGTTATGGCAGAAAAAATTGACAGCGAATGGCGGGCGAGAGTTTTTGCCGCGCTCTCGGACCTAACAAGGCTGCGGATAGTGGAGTTACTAGCAGTCCAGGATGAGATGAGCGGCTCAGAGATAGCCGAGAAGCTAGGCATTAGTCTAGCGCTCTACTGTCATCACTCAAAGTTGCTGAATGAGGTGGGGTTAGTTAAAAAACGTAAAGAGGGGCAGACGAAGTATAGCTCCCTTAATCGTGAGATACTCAGCAGTTGCTTCAACAGCCTTATTAATTGCACATAAAAAAGGAGCCTGACTTGGGCTCCTTAAAAAGATCAATAAGTGAAATGATGACTACTTCACACTCACCTTAGCGCCAGCTTCTTCTAGCTGCTTCTTGGCATCCTCAGCCGCATCTTTAGGAATTGATTCCTTGACTGGCTTAGGCGCAGCTTCCACTAAATCCTTCGCTTCTTTTAAGCCGAGTCCTGTCAGAGTCCGCACAACTTTAAGAATCGCAATCTTCTTGTCAGCTGGGACATCTTCCAGAATCACATTGAATTCAGTTTGCTCCTCAACCTCTTCAGCTGGAGCTGCAGGTGCAGCTGCCCCTGGTACAGCACCAGGCATCATCATCATGCCACCCCCTACAGGAGCGGCAGCACTAACTCCGAAAGCATCTTCAATTTGCTTAACCAATTCAGAGGCTTCTAGCAAGGACAAAGATTTTAGCTGCTCTAGAATTTCGTCAGTTTTAGCAGACATGGATAGACTCCTTTTGAATGAATAGTGAAAAATGAATCGTCCGTTGACCTATGCGGCTTGAGGTTCTTCCGTTGGAGCTGTTTCCTTCTCGGATATAGCCTGGAGTGTCCGTACCAAAGAGGAGGGAACTTCTTTGATTCCAACGGCAAGTTGTGTTGGCACAGCGTTGATTCCCACTGCCAGCTTGGTAGGAATCGCGTTGATTCCCCCTGCCAATCGAGCCATGAGTTCTTCTTTTGAAGGCAGCTCAGTTAGAGCTTTGATGTCGTCTTCAGTTAAGGCTCGCCCTTCCATCACGCCGCCACGAAGTTCTGTCTTCTTGGTAGCTTTTTGGAAATCCTGGTAAGCCTTAATTGCTGCCTTCAAATCTTCCTGAACGAGCAGAAAGACAGAAGAACCTTTGAGAAATTCCGTCATCGGCTGCCAGGTATAGTCGCCGTCAACAGCAATTCGCATTAGCGTGTTCTTCGTCATTTTGCAAACGGTGCCAGTCGGACGCAACCGTCGCCGCAAATCTGTGATCTCAGCCACAGATAGCCCTTGGTACTCAATTACCATTGCTAGTTGAGAGCGGCTCAAAAGTTCTTTAACTTCAGTCACCAGGGTTTGTTTGTTTTCTAGCGTTCTGCTCATGTTTGTTTCACCTCCTTATCCTTAACGAAATCCCCTTGTGAATCAGAATAAAAACCCCAGCTGTTAAGCCGGGGTTTTTATTTATCCGCTAATCGCCCTATAAGTGACACTGATTTCAGTGGCACTACAGGCACAATGCGGGCGCAAACCTCGGCAGGATATTAAGCCAATGGCTCCTGCTGTCTCAGGGCGATCACCTTATTTAGTTAAGCCAAGCTTTAAACTCTAAATCCTCATCCTCCCTTAGACCATGCTTGTGCAATTCCAAGACTTTTACGCTGCTTCAGTTAGCTTCAAATCCCGCAGGGCACTAACATCCACTTGGATTGATGGTCCCATTGTGGCAGAAACATAGATAGAGCGCCAGTAACGTCCTTTAGCTCCGGAAGGACGGTTGCGATCGATCGTTTCCTGCAAAGCCTTCAGGTTGACCAACAGATCTTCTGAGGGAAATGACACCTTACCAAACATAACATGGACAATTCCTGTACGGTCTGCCCGGAACTCCAGTTTACCAGCTTTGAATTCCGAGATTGCCTGCCCTATGTCGAATGTCACCGTACCACCTTTAGGGGATGGCATCAAACCGCGAGGTCCTAACAAACGCCCTAACTTCGCTACTTGGGTCATCATATCGGGCGTTGCGATCAGCCGATCAAAATCCATCCGCCCCTTTTGAATCTCTTCAATCAGCTCTTCTGAACCGACTATATCTGCCCCGGAATTTGTGGCTTCCGTGACTTTTTCTCCTCTGGCAATCACAGCCACCCGGATCGTTTGCCCAGTTCCCTTAGGTAAAGCCACTGTTGTTCGTAGCTGTTGATCGGTGTATTTGGGATCGATCCCTAACCGGATATGAGCTTCAGCTGTTTCTGGAAACTTGGCAGTTGCCGTTTCTTTTAAGAGACTCAAAGCCTCCATTGGCTGGTATGCCCTGTCTTCAACTTTCTTTTGCAGTTCTTGTAGTCGGCGGGATAATTCTTTCGCCATCTTAGATCTCCTGGGGTCAATTGCGAAGCAACGCTTCTCCCCCGATAGTGTTAATTCAGTCTTTAATTGTAACGCCCATGTTCCGGGCTGTTCCTTCCACGATCTTCATTGCTGCCTCAATATCATTGGCATTGAGATCTGGCAGCTTTGTTTGAGCAATCTCTTGCAATTGCGTCCGCGTGATCGAGCCAACTGACTTTTTATTTGGTTCATTAGAACCTCTTTCTGTTCCAGCTGCCTTAAGAATTAACTTTGAGGCAGGTGGAGTTTTCAGAACGAATGTAAAGCTGCGGTCCTCGAAAACTGAAATTTCAACTGGGATTACCGTCCCTGTTTGATCTTGTGTTCTGGCATTGTACTCTTTGCAGAACATCATGATATTAACGCCATGCTGACCCAAGGCTGGTCCCACTGGCGGAGCTGGGTTTGCTTTCCCAGCATTTAGGGCCAGTTTAATGACCGCAACGACTTTCTTTGGCATTTCCTTTTAACTCTGTTTCTGAACCTGATTAAACTCCAACTCTACTGGCGTGTCCCGACCAAAGATTGAGAGTAAGGCTTTAAGTTTACTCCGCTCGGGACTAACTTCAACAACTTCGCCTTCAAAATCTTTAAACGGACCTGAAAGTACCATAATCTTATCTCCAGCAGCCATATCAATCTTCACAACTGGCTCTTGCTCGCTGGTCTGTTTAAAGATCCGCTCGACTTCTTCATTATTTAGCGGCAATGGTTTAACATGTCCGCGACCCCAGCCGCTACCACGCCTTTGTTCAGCTCCAACGAAGTTGATGACGTGGGAAGTGTTTTTAACAACCTGCCAGGTATCGTCATCCATCACCATCTGGACTAGCACATAGCCAGGAAAAACCTTTTCTTCTGTATGTTGCCTGCTGCCATCTTTGCGGATTTTGACTGCTGGTGTTTGAGGAATTTGCACCTGAAGAATTCGGTCAGCTACATCAAATGTTTGGATGCGCTGCTCCATAGTTGCCTTCACGCGCTTTTCGCAGCCAGAGGCAACTTGCACAGCATACCAAGCAGCTTTCTTGGAAGCTGCATCTGCTGCCCCAGCTACTTCCTCCGGCTGCGAAGCTGGATTACGTGGTTCGTCTGTCGCAAAAGTCATCAGAAAAATACCTGCTTTGCTACCCAAGAAAAGAAGCCATCAACGATATAGATTAAGGCTGCGGATGCAGTCACCATTAACAGAACGGCAGCAGATTCACTAACGACTTGCTGCCGATTAGGCCACACAACTTTATCAAGCTCTTCTTTAGTGCCCTGAAAAAACTTGGTGATGCTAGATCCGTCGGCTGATTGTTTGATTTCGGCTTCGTTTTTCTTATCCATATTCGCTCATCTTCCCGTTTGACCTTGCAGCCATCGCAGTTGGTTCCCACCCATCAGACTCTTGCTGTCTGCTGCATAGACTGCCTCACTCAGGACAGCTCTACGTACGATTCTACCCAAAACTCAGCAGACCTTGAT
>JAFAVL010000402.1 GCA_019242465.1 Chroococcidiopsidaceae cyanobacterium CP_BM_RX_35
AATAACTGTTTCTATCGCTTTGAAGACTTCTGGTGCTTCGATAACTGGGGAGATGAAGGAGAATTCTTTCAGCTGCATTGGCTCCTAGAGGATTTCAAGGGGTAACATTCAATTTACCCGCTTTCAGCCTTAACCAAGAAGTATTGCATCATCTCTAGCTTGATTCAAGCAACTACCATGTTTAAGATATAATGAGGCTCTAAACGAAGAATGCATCCGACTTTTAAGAGTCTAAAGGTTTTATGTAAAAGGTAGGATTATGAGTATCCTAGTCAGCCTCAGGCCGATTTTTTAACGCAGAACTTCATGAAGACATTATCAAGAAGCAGGGTTGTGTGCCACAAGAGAACATAAGAGGCTTATTAATTGGTCAAAAATTCCTATTATTCTAATGCGATTACAGGAGAAAGAATACGACTTTTTAAGTCTTTTTAAGTCTTTGTGGATTCTTTATAGTATTTTTCTGCATCCGTAGCCAGGAATACTAGAAATATTTTTGATTTTGTTATATAATGCTCGAAACAGTCAAGTTGACTGCTATCCTCCTATTTGAAGAGTAGGTAGTATTATTTTTCTAGTCAGCCCATCTTCTATTTGATTAAAGGCTACAGTTTTTCTAGTCTTACTTATCTAAGTTGGCTGAATACTACCTAGTTTTTTGAAGATAAGTAGCTTAACCTACAATTAGTTAAGTCTCATGCTATAGAGTTAGGCCAAAGACGGAAGCAATTGATATTACCTTGTAGCTTACGCTCCGATGACTTCTTATTTTGCTGGTTCGACAGAAATAGAAGTAGCTCCTCTCAATAGCCAACATGCATAAGCAGCAGATGAATATACCCCTAAAGGAACCAGCTTCGGATCTAGAAGCTAAGTTTTCGACTCAGCTAGATTTAGATTTTGACTACGAAAAATTGCCTTATGAAACTAGGATCATTGTGCAGCAACGCACTTCTGAAATCAAACGCTTGCTCAAGCAGACTGCGCAAGAACTGCTCGATATTGGACAAAAACTCATAGAAGTCAAAGAGCAATTAGGACACGGGAATTTTGGTAACTGGCTAAAAGCCGAGTTTGGTTGGGGAATAACAACTGCC
Source organism: Chroococcidiopsidaceae cyanobacterium CP_BM_RX_35 (assembly GCA_019242465.1). The sequence goes on from JAFAVL010000402.1 coordinate 1,098, forward strand.
TGGAAGCTGATGAAGTCAGCAGAAGCTTTCAAATTTTCACACTGTGAAAATTTGGATATTGCTGCTTCAGCGATGTATCTGTTAGCCGCTCCATCCACACCCCATGAAGCTCGTCAAGAAGCACTCAAACGTGCCAGTGATGGTGAGAAAATTACCTACACTAAGGCAAAGGAGATTATTGCACAGTATCGGGAAGCAGCTAAAATTGAGAGCGATGAGTCACGCACTTTTGTTGCTGGTCAAACAGTTGCCAGAGACGTAGCTAACCCCCAATTATTGAAAGCAGTGCCGAGTTGGCAGATAGAGCCTCTAAAGGAACCAGAAAGCGTGGTTGAGACCAAACCCGATATTAGGATAGAAAGGGAAGAGACTGCTATCCCAGCTCGAACCGAAGAAGAGCTAGACAACTCAGCTTCCTCCAAAACATCTCTCTCCTTCACTCTTCCAATATCAATGGCATTCGAGGAAGATGACTCGTACAGTTTTATCGCTGAAGCTGTACTGCAATGCTTAGGTGAAATTGACCTCTACCTTGGCAACCAGATCTATTACGGACCACCAATTCCAGCAATGACACAGCTGTTAGCAGAAAATAGCCTGACTTCATCTTGGCAAGGTCGTATTTTCATTAATCTACCTTTTACTGATGGATTGAACAACTTTGTCGATAAACTCTGCACTGAGTTTGAAAGTCGTCGTGTGACGGAAGCGCTAGCCCTGTTTTCAGCTCAGACCAGCGCTCAGTGGTTTCGCCGTCTTCGAGAATACCCTCGTTGCTTTCTCAATGAGCGGCTGGGTTGTCTCACTACCGATAATCGAGAACCCTCTTCAAAGATGGTATTTTACTTAGGGCAAGAACCAGAAGGCTTGCGCAAATTTAGCAGGGCCTTCAATAGATTAGGCGATATCTTCGTCTTAGTAGAGTAGGTACAATATGGTCAAGCTTTTTGAGCGCAAGTACAGCGAATCTCTTCGGCAACAGCTTGGTAGAGAATAGGGTGTGTCTCTCTATCAAGCTATAAGTTGAGAATCTCTCATTTGTTAAACTCTTGCAGCTTGATGAGCGAGAAACTTTAGAGCAAGAGCTGCGATTGAAGAAGGTATTTACAGCACCTTGATACAGAGCCAGTGCCAAGAGACACAAAATCGACCAAAGCCCTATTTATCTGTGTGTCACTAGCCAGACATATCACTATCTTATCATAAATTGGAAAGAAGACGGAATAGTGGAGTTTGCAAGCACGATCTAGCCAAGTTAAACAATGTTTACAGCATCAGAGCGATTTGAGCTTGGCAGACTGAGAATCACCCCTGAATTGGCGTTACAGCAGTTTCCCGTGAAAGACTAATAAAGACATAGCGCACATAGTAATTGTAAGCACTGATAGACGGGCTACTTTTCAGTAAGCCTTGGTCTCTATTTCTAGGCGAATCTTGTAGGAGGAATGTTTGATGAATCTGGAATCGACCGAAGGAATATTCAAAAGAAGGGTAGTAGTCACAGGTCTAGGAGCCATAACCCCCTTGGGAAGCACAGTTGCTGAATACTGGCAGGGGCTCATTGAGGGACGTAGTGGGATTAATCCCATTACCTTGTTTGATGCCTCTCGCCATACTTGTCAGATTGCTGGAGAAGTAAAGGGTTTTGAGCCCACTGATTATTTAGAGCGTAAAGATGTTAAGCGCATGGATCGCTTTACCCAGTTTGCTGTTTGTGCAAGTCTACAAGCGCTCGCCAACGCAAAATTTGAAGTTAATGACCTCAATGCAGCCCAAATCGGAGTAATAATTGGCTCTGGGATTGGCGGTATTA
>JAFAVL010000491.1 GCA_019242465.1 Chroococcidiopsidaceae cyanobacterium CP_BM_RX_35
CAAAGAAAATGAAGCAGAAGGATGCGTAAACAAGCGAAGTAATCGTAGAGCCAATATACCCAAATCCTGCCCCCCGTGTTAATAAATCCATATCGATGTTGTACTTGGAGGCGTAGTACGCAATCGGGATACCTGTCAGAAAAATGATGAGGGCTGATACAAAAATTGCCCAGAAAGAATTAGAAAATCCAGAGCTAATGGCGATGGAACCGCCAATCGCAAAATCTGCTAGGTAAGATATGCCGCCCAATGCCGCATTAGCTACGGTGTACTCAGACCATCTTCTAAAAGATATTGGAGCATAACGTAATGAATAGTCCTCCAATATTTCGTTGTTAACCCAGGTATTGTATTTCCTCCTAGATTTCGGAGTTCCTACAGTAATAGGTTCTTTTTGAGACATATAAACCTAATAGTAAGTTTCGTAGCGCAGCTTAGAAGGTTGGACAAGAAAGATTTGTTTCCAAATTTACAAAACCCGCTCTGAATTAAAAAAATATTAATGACATCATTTCTCAATAGTTAACATGCTTTGTATTTCTGAATTTGGCTATACATAATGCTTCTAGTTTGCAGCGATTTTTGTTATAACTTGATAACATTTAATAATTCAAACAGTAACGAAAATGACAGAATCTACCTACAAATTTTCTGATTTAATGCAAGAGATATTAAGTCAGGGTTACTTCCACAGTAAGGCAGTATCTGTGGCGGAGCCTTCAGTAATCTCGTCGTAAAGTTGGATTTTATGGTACTATCTAAAACCTCTATAGCTGAGGACAAAATTAGTGAATATCAACGTCTAAGAACTCTTCTGCCGAAAGAATTGCAGGGGTGGGTCACAGTTAAGGTAACAACTGAAGTCAATCCACCTATCATAAGAAGTGAGAAGGTTGATAAAGTCAAAGTTGAAATTCAACTCGATCTGATTCGCTGGCAGCAGATGTCTGTACAAGAGCGAGATTTGCTATTTTGGCATGAAGTAGCCCGGATTCAGAATAATACTGTTTACAAAGACAGATGGGAGAGGATCGTTTTAGCTGTGGCGTTGGGTAGTGCAGTCGTAGAGATCTGGGCTCATAATATTCTGCTGTTGTCATCAGCACTGTTATTATCTGGGATGGTTGGTTACAGCATTTACCAACGCCATAGTGGTGAACGCTCTCTTCAAGAAGCAACAGCAGCCGACAGCAGCGCCATCACGCTAGCTACTCGTTTTGGCTACACTCTACCGCAGGCATATAAAGGTCTGACTGCGGCGTTGAAAGCCTTAATTGCTCAAACACCCAAGCAACGACAACAGACAAATTATGCAGTGCGGCTGCAAGTGCTGAAACTGAGTGCTGCCAAAGCCAAAGCTACAGTCCCACACTAGGCGAAGGGGTGGCAGTGTCTGACGGAGATGAATCAGTTGACGGCGAAGGGGTAGCAGTGTATGGCGGGGATGGCTCAGTTGATGGCGCTGGAGCAGGATTCTCTGCTGTGATACTTAACTGATACTCCATTGGCTCTGATGCCGTCGAGACGACAACAAACTCGTAGAAACCGCTTTCTGTGAGCTGACCCGACCAAGAGAAACCATCCTCTGTCAATGTCCCTGAACTAGAGCGATCGCTTGATTCGAAGATTTTTGTCTGACCGCTAGGAGAATAGATAGAAAGGAGGATTTTAGGGTTTGTTCGCAAATTAACTTTTAATATTTGATCTTTGGCAAGGTTGGCAATGTAAGCTTTGCCACTTGCAGGCTGAAGAATACTACTGAACGATTTGCTAGTTGTGCCGGGGGTAAAGACAACCTGTTCTAGAATTGTCCCAGATTGCATAGATTCAACTTTGTCAGCGGCGATCGCCTGCCAGACTTGACCAATTGGCGTGTGAATAAAATTTTGACCCCGTTGCTCTGGAAACAGCGCGAAAAACTGAGCATCAGTTAATTCGTTAAGAGTTTTGCTCCCAAGGTGGAGTTTGTGAATTGCTGCCACGTTGAGGTGTAGCGAATCTGTTGTGTAGCTACCAAGTTGCCCCCGAGCTGCTTCACTCAACTGCTTTTCTAAAGTATCCAGTAACCCATCAGCTGTTTTGTACCACTCTAATCGCAAGTCTGCATCTGCTGGTGCTGAAGTTAAGGGATGCTGTAAATCTGAATGTTGGCTAGAGAATATCTGGTCAACTAAGCCTCGACTGCCAAATATGAAATTCTGATCGATACCCAGCGCTTTAGTGCGCTCGAACAAGGCTTGCCGCTGTGCTAACTCTTGGGGTGGGTACTGTGCAGTTGGTGTTGGCTGAGGAGTTTGTGATGGGGGGGATGTTTGGTCTTTAGCAGGAATAGCTTGCTGGTGGGAATGTAACCAAAAATTCGCCGCCCACCAGCCTACACCGCTAGCACCCAGCACCAATAAGAGGATTAGTAAGATTCTTCCTGGAGTGAATGACCAACCACTGGAAGCAGGGATAGCAGCGGTAGCGAGGTGAGGTGTGTAATTCGCTCTAGCAGCATTTCCTCCTATAGCCACCGTAGCTTGAGCTTGCGCTCTTGAGTCGCCGGAGCCGCCTCCGAACCCTTGAGTTTGCGAGAGTGTGCCGCCGGAGGTAGCTCTGGCTAACCCTTGAGCTGGCGAGAGTGTGCCGCCGGAGGGCACTTTTGTAAACCTTTGAGACAGTTTGGAAGACTGAACTGGGGCAATGCCGGAGAGAGCTTGCAAGACTTCATGGGCAGATTGGTAGCGATCGCTTGGTGTTGGAAGCAGCATCTTATCTAAAACTGCCCCAAAAGTTGAGTTCAGATTGACCTCTTGCCGCCAGTTCCAACCCAAGGTATATTCGTCGATTAGCTCTTGAGGCTCCTTGCCAGTTAACAACACTAGCACCGTTACTGCTAGAGAATATAGATCGCTGTGGGGAAAAACTAGCCCCATTTGCATCTGTTCTTGGGGCGCATAGCCCACCTTGCCCAAGAGAGTGACTGATGGAGTTGTGCTAGCTCCTGGTTGAGCATACTGGAATGCCACTGTTGCTGCCGCTTGTTTTACACCGCCGAAGTCAATTAGCACTGGCAGGTTGTCAGAATTGCGCAACATGAGGTTATCTGGCGAGATGTCGCGATGAATCACTCCAACTGAGTGGATGTAATCCAAAACAGGCAGAAGTTGGAGCAATAATTGGTTGACCTCTAACTCGCTAAACCTCAGTCCCTGTTGTTTCCGAGCTGCCAATAAGTCGCGGTAGGTTTGACCTTCCACATAGTCTTGCACTAGAAACAGGTATGCTTTGCCATCCAGATTGACGAAGTTAACGCAGCTCCCGGAGGTTCCTCCTTTGAGAACGTTGACTCTAAACAGTTCGCGGAAACGAGGGATCTGTGGATGCTGGAGCTTGTAGAGTACACCAGCTTCACGCTCGAACAGTTCTTCCGCTTTCTGAAAGGCATATGCACCTTGAGAGACTACGGGGGCAAACTCCTTTAAGACACAGGGTTCACCGAAGCGATTAATATCCTCTGCCAAGTAGGTGCGTCCAAAACCGCCCTGCCCAAGTTGACGGACGATACGATAGCGATTGCCCAAGACTAGTCCTGGATGAATCCCTTGGCTTACCGGAACAGCTAGTTGTTCGCCACACTGGAGGCAAAAGCGGCTACTATTTGGGTTGTCATGACCTTGGCTGCATTGGGGCATTACTGGATGTTGTGCTTAGTGCTTTGATTGACTTCATCTGAGAAAATTGCGTACCAAATTTGACCAAATGTTTCTAAATTGAGTTTTTCATCCTGTTGTTTGGGAAACAACTGTGCAAATTTTTCATCCACTTGTTTTTCCAGCTGATCCATAGTAAGACTATCCAACTGCCCTTGGTCAGCTTTCTCTTTCCAGTTCTCATAATCTTGTTGACCATAGCTACCCAGTTTACGCCGAGCTGCCGAACTGAGTTGAGCTTGCTCTATTCGATTTAGCAAATCTTGAGCACTTTCTTCCCACTCTTGACGTAAATTTGCATCTTTTGGGACTTTTTTCAGGCTTCGTCCCCGCAAATCAGGATGTTCGTCATAAAATTGCGCATCCACTATGGTGTTAAAGAAACTTGGTTTAATGACCAGAGCTTGGCGGCGATGTAATAGTTGCTCTGTCAACTGCTGTTCTGCGGCACTGGATGGAGGCAGTAAGCGTGTTGAATGAATCACCGTATTGACCAGCGTCCAAGCATTCATGCCTAGGACTATAGCCAAGCCTGCACCAGCAACCCTAAATACCCACTTATGAAGCGAACCTGCACGGGAGATGGAAGACACCAGTACTTGAGCTGGCGCTCTTCGAGGTAAGGAGCTACCTCCGGCAGACTGTTGAGCTTGCTCAACTTCTTTGGGCAAGCCCAAATTGACAGTACGTAATTGGGAGTTGACGCTTGGTGGTGGAGTATCTGGCTGTAGATCCTGGAGGACTGCTTCAGCCCTTTGGTAGCGAGCTTCTGGTTTGTAAGCCAGCATTTTCTTCAACACCGCTTCCAGTTGGGGACTCACACTAATTTCCCTGCCCCAGAGCCAAGTCCCTTTATTGCCGTCATACAATTCTTGAGGTTCTTTGCCTGTCAGCAACACCAGTGCTGTGACTGCTAAGGCATACAAGTCACTGCTGGGAGAGGCTTCTCCTTGTTGCATCTGTTCCTGTGGAGCATAGCCCTGCTTGCCTAACCGAGTGCGCTCTAAACCAATCTGGTTAAACCAGAACATCGGAGCTGCTGTTAACTGCTTGACGCCACCAAAATCGATGAGTACTGGTTGGCAATCGCAACTTCGTAAAATCAAGTTATCAGGAGAAATATCACGGTGAATGACATTGAGAGAGTGGATATACGATAAGACAGGTAAAATCTGGCTCAGCAGTTGGCGGACTTCCACCTCGCTAAAGCTCGATCCCTGAGATTTTCGATCTTCTAACAACTGGCTATAGGTCTCACCCTCTAGATAATCCTGCACCAAGAACAGGAATGCTTGACCGCTCAGATTAACTTGAAGCAGCTCTCGGAAAGCAGGAATCTGAGGATGCTTTAGCTGATATAATACTCGGGCTTCTCGCTCAAATAGCTCTTTGGCTTTTTGCAACTGCTCTGGTTGCCGCTCTTGAGGGGCAAAGGCTTTGAGCACACAGCTTTGGTTAGCACGGTTGATCTCTTCAGCTAAGAAGGTGCGTCCGAAGCCACCCTGCCCCAGTTGCCTGACTATACGGTAGCGATTCTCGATTGTTTGCCCAATAGCTAAGGGCAGTTGCTGACCACACTCTCCACAAAAACGGCTGTTGGGAAGGTTTTCGTGTCCTTGACTGCAATGGAGAAGCATATAGTATCTATCTGACGAACAATTGCAACTGAGAGCTTATTTCCAGACTCTTGTCTTCAAGATTTTTAACTCAAGGAACGTACTCATTGGCAGACCAAAGTTTTTCGACGATTAGCTGCATCTAAAAGTTCCTAAGCCCGATAGGTATCAGTAATTTGCTGGGATGAGATTAACTCTAGTCAAATTTACCAGCTTGACATTGACTATGGGTAAACAATCGTGTAAATTTTTACGGATTTCTAGTAACTCAGTAATTTTACTGATAGTATATTTAGTGAGGTGATTAGGACTTATTTCATCCTAACAACCAAATAGATACCAGCGTATTTACTGTTCCAAGCGTTCCCTAGATCTCGGTTTTTAGTTATGGATGACGAATCTTTGCTCGATTGCTTGACATGCTTGCCCCAAAAAACAAGCCCTAACTCGAATCTACATAGAAAGCGTCCGTGGGATAAGGTCAGACATCTCACTCAAAATGGCTACGCAGTCAACGCCTCTACCTCTCGAAGAAAAGAGAAAGCTACGGATAGCCCAGAGTACTTACCGAGTATCTGGTCCTGATAGTTGCCCAACGTAACCACCTTGAGTCTATTACAGTTGCCACCCTCCGAGCGACTTTAGAAACTGATACCAGCTTCGAGTTGCCGAACGGAGGCAAATTTCTGTAACCTAGCAATCGAAGGTCTTTGTAGAAAAGTTGCTGTCATGACAGAAGCAAGGAATGTTCTGGGGGAAGAGCTTGAAACCTGCTGTACATCTCCGATGACCGGGTTTTATCGGGATGGAAAATGTAATACAGGAGGTGGTGACTTTGGCGCACATGTTGTCTGTGCGACAGTGACTAAAGAGTTCCTTGCCTTTACCAAGGCTAGGGGAAACGATTTGAGTACACCTGTGCCAACGTTCAACTTTCCTGGTTTAAAACCTGGCGATC
>JAFAVL010000667.1 GCA_019242465.1 Chroococcidiopsidaceae cyanobacterium CP_BM_RX_35
AGCGGTGGCAGTGTTGATTGCCAATTCCATCTGTTCTGATGGTCGGTCAAACTGGTTAGGAGGGACACTGCTATTAGCGGCGTATACAGTTTTAGGGTTAGCATTCTACTTCCATCCAGTGATTGAGCTGGTGGGCTAGGTTTTTGCCTAAGAGAAAAGTCATCGGTACACCGCCGTGCAACGGGATGAAAGCAGCGATGACGGCCTTCCGCGGTCAGAAAAAAAATACTCTGTTTTAGATAGTCATCCCCAGTGATATACTTAGTATATCCTGAGAGCGCTAAAGTTAATGAAATCACAAATTGATCAGTGGGGAAACTCTTTAGCCTTTCGCATTCCCAAGCTGATGGTGCAAGAACTGCACTTAAAGCCAAATGATGCTGTCTCTTGTCACATCGAAAACGGCAAATTAGTTATAGAGCCAATTCGAGAAATTCTTGAGTATACTTTGGACGAGCTTTTGGCTAGAGACATTGACCAAGGTGAAGAGGTTTCTTGGGGAAAACCAGAAGGTGAAGAAGCTTGGTAGAAACAAGCTACACTCCCGAGCGCGGTCACTTCATTCGCCTAAGATTTGATCCTCAAGCTGGTCACGAGCAAATGGGAACTAGACCCGCACTTGTAGTGAGCCATACTAGATTCAACCGTCGGATGAGCCTTGCTTTTGTCTGTCCTATAAGTAATACCCAAAGGCGCAATTCTTTTTACGTTCAAATCCCAAATGGAGAAAATATTACAGGAGTGATAATGGCAGATCAACTACGCTCTTTAGATTATCGAGCAAGACGTGCCGAGTTTATTGGCGAGTGTTCCGATAGCTTACTGAAAGAAGTGTTGCGTCGAATTCGACCTATCTTATTTTAGCTGCTCATATCATTTCAAAATTGCTTAAATTAGTTATAGAACTTAAAGAGGCTTCAGCTAATGAGTCGAGCTGTCATTAAATTTTCTTCGGAAGACTGCGGTATTTGCCATAAGATGTCTTTCTATGACCAGAAAGTTAGCGAGGAATTAGGCTTGCAGTTTATTGATGTCAAGATGCAAGATACAGCTACATATCGGAAGTATCGCAAAATTCTGCTCGCCCAGTATCCCGACAAAGCCGAAATGGGATGGCCTACTTACCTCATCTGCGATTCCCCTGAAGGAGAATTTCAGATATTGGGTGAGGTGAAAGGGGGTCATCCTAAAGGAGAGTTTAGAGAGCGACTACAATCAGTACTTTCATCCGTTCCCAACTGAACTCAAACCCGTCACGTATGGCTTGCAGAAAACTGCACACCTTGCAGAAAGATTTCCACCGTAGTTTCTACCATGGTATCGGGCTCAAGTTGCTGGGCATCGGGCTGTAAAAAGACTTCTCGCGTGACCAAGTACGCGATCAAAGAACCCATGAAACAGCGAGCAGCAGCTCTGGGGTCCATTGGTTTTAGCACCCCTGCTGATATTTGCTTTTCTAGATAGCGAGTTAAGAAGCCAACTGAACGGCTAGGTCCGATCCTGTTGAGGACTTCAGCCACGCGCGGTTGCCGGATTGCTTCACTACCAATCAGCTTCATCAGCGCGATTGAAGTTGGATTTTCCATAACTCTGAGGAAAGATTTAGCAAAGACAGTCAATACGTCCCGTACTGGCTTACCCATCATCTCCTCTTCGCTATGGGTAAGCAATTGTAACAAGGGCATACGCTGCTCAACTACCTGCTGAAACAAATCGCCCTTATCCTTAAAATAGTGATAAATCAAGCCTGGAGAGCCAATTCCAGATGCGGCAGCAATGTCCTTATTGGTTGCCTTCTCGAAGCCTTTGCTGGAAAAAACCTGCAACGCACCGTCAATGATCTGCTGTCGCCGCTCCTCAAAGTCTTGCTCGTCGCGTGAGCGCATAACAATGTTCGGTTGACTGGTTAATTAAAGAATAGCACGATTCGCGGAAAGGGCTTGATTCATCTTCTAACTCAGGCTGATAACTGAGAATTCATAACTCTTGAACTATCGGTAGCTTGACGGTATCGACGACATTTTTGGGATTAGATCACAAATTTCTTGTGATCTACGTCATACAGGGGTATAGTTTTAACGAGAAAGTCTCTTACAGTTTTCTGCCCGTGCAATTCCTCACTTAGGAAAAAGTAGAAGCAAACCAATCACTGTGTGACGAAATTTGATGTTTGTGAAGTTTTGTAACAAAGTAACCTTCCTTGCTATTACCTAATCCCCAGCAAGAGAAACAAGGGATGAATTAGTGGAGCAAAAACATGGGCATCATTCTCGTAACAGGCTCAGCTGGACTAATCGGGTCAGAATCAGTCAGGTTCTTCTGTGAACGAGGCTATACAGTTGTCGGCATTGACAACAACATGCGGCAGGTGTTCTTTGGTGAGAATGCCTCGACCGAATGGAACCGCCAACGCCTACTCGAAAAGTATGGCGAATACTACATCCACCACAATATTGACATCCGCGACCACGAGGCGATCTCTCAAGTCTTTCAGCTTTACGGCAAGGACATTGGTCTCATCATTCATACTGCCGCCCAACCATCTCATGATTGGGCAGCGCGGGAGCCGTACACCGACTTTAGCGTCAATGCTAATGGCACCCTAGTCCTGCTAGAGAACACCAGGCAAATCTGCCCCGAAGCTGTATTTATCTTCTGCTCCACCAACAAAGTTTATGGTGATACGCCCAATTTCTTACCCTTGGTGGAACAAGAGCAGCGCTGGGAGATTGAGGCGACGCACCCTTACTACCAAGGGATCGATGAAACCATGAGCATCGATCAGTGCAAACATTCGTTATTCGGAGCATCTAAAGTTGCCGCTGATGCCTTAGTGCAGGAATACGGGCGTTACTTTGAGATGAAAACAGCGGCATTTCGCGGTGGGTGTTTGACCGGACCAAGTCACTCGGGGACAGAATTACATGGGTTCCTGTCTTACTTAATGAAATGCACCATGACTGGTCAGTCTTACCGCATCTACGGCTACAAAGGTAAGCAGGTCAGAGATAACATTCACAGCTACGATTTGGTGAATGCGTTTTACCATTTCTACCGAGCGCCACGGGTAGCGGAGGTGTACAACATTGGTGGGAGTCGGTTCAGCAATTGCTCGATGTTAGAAGCGATTGCAAAATGTGAAGCGATTACAGAGAAAAAACTCAACTGGAGTTATGCCGAAGCCAATCGCATTGGCGATCATATCTGGTGGATTAGTGACATCAAGAGGTTCCAGCAGCACTATCCAGAATGGAATTTGACCTACGGGATCACAGATATCCTCAAGGAGATTTACAACCAAAATACCAGTCGTTGGCACTAAAGAGCCGTTAGCTGAAAGCATCTCTATTTTTTTAACCTTGGTGTTTTTAAATTAGTATGAAAATCTTGAAAAAGTTACTACAGCCACGAATATTTAGGTTTCTTGTAGTTGGTAGGTGGTGACAGCTACAACTCTAAAATGTATCAGATGAAGCGGTTGTGACGACTCGGATTTTAATTTTACTGTTAGTTGGCTAGGGGTTAGTTATGAAATTAATACTTTAGTGAATATATTATTTAGTGCTATTTTCACCTATGTGCTTAGTGACCGCTTTATATTTCAGTTTTAAGCTAAATATTCTCTCTTGCTCTTCAGAGTAAATCAAAGTCTAGTTTGGTTTTTTGTTGGCAAATTCGGTTAGTAATTAACGGGTAAATCCATGGTTCAACAAGTTTTTATTACGGGACAAGACACTCAGGCGATTAAGACACTTGCTATACGTGAGCAGTACCGAGATCAGTATTGGCAGAAGCGAGATCCAATCGCAGCAGATAGGTTGTTGTGGAGAGCGCAGACCTTCCGTCACATGGTCCATCTACTGCCGCACCAGACGATTTTAGAGCTAGGTTGCGGTCAGGGACTGTTTACTCAACAACTACTACGGGTGTCTCGCAACGAGAATCCGATTACTGCGGTTACGTTCAGTTATGAGCAACCTCGACCAGTAAATTTACCCTCATCTGTGGAGTTCCTCAATGCGGTCTCCATGTTCGAGACTCTAGCGGGGCGACAGTTCGATTTCATCGTTGCTATGGATCTGCTGGATAAACGTAATTGTGCTTGGATGCTGCAAAACATCTACGAGTTACTCAAACCAGGTGGACAAGTGATTTTTTATGAGAGTAATCCCTGGAATCCGGTGCTGCGGTTGCGGCAATCACTCTCGCGCCACTTTAAACCAACGGATCCTAGACGACTACTGAATCGACCTGAGCTGTATGAGCTAATTTCCGAAGTTGGCTTTTTAAGAGTATTTGCTGTTTACAACGACTTTGTCTATCCACCCCTTACCCGCTCTTTAGTGTGGTTAATGCGTAACCTCTCAATTCTGATGGAAAATGCTCCAGGGATCAAAACCTTGGCAGGTTCAATACTTATCCATGCCCAAAAGCCTCCTCGTCAAGTCAAGCGGGTCAGAATGTCTTTGTGTGAACACCAGCAGTTGTGTGGTGCCGTGTCTGTAGTCATCCCCTGTCACAATGAAGAAATGAACATTGAACCGCTGATTCATGACCTGAAGATTTTCTTTGGTGAATATCTGCATGAAATCATTCCGGTCGATGATAACAGTCGTGATGGTACTAGAGAGGTGATCCGAAGACTAGCATTACAAGACCCGCGCATTAAGCCAGTCTTTCGCTCTCCGCCTAATGGTGTTGGTCGTGCGATTACTGATGGCTATCGCGTTGCTACTGGTCGCTATGTATTATCAATGGATTGTGATTTCCAGCACCTCTTGCCCGAATTACGAGATTTATTCGATGCTGCAACTTGGGGGCACGATGTGGTTGTGGGTAGCCGATTTTCGCGACACAGCGTACTACTGAATTATCCATTCCAAAAAATCGTAGTCAATCGCGGCTTCCATATATTGGCTCAAATCCTGTTGCGACGCAAGTTTCGCGACCTGACGAATAACCTGAAGTTAATGCGACGCGAAGTGATCGAGCAGTTGCAATTGTCACAGCCAGGCTTTGGCATCAACGCCGAGACTGGTCTTCAGCCGCTGATGATGGGTTATTCGGTCATCGAAGTGCCAATCTCGTGGATTGAGCGGACTCCAGGGATGGGGACTTCTTCTTTTAAATTGGCTCGTGTAGGTGGTGGCTATGTGCAGGTGTTATGGCGACTATGGCTCAAGGCTGTTTTTGATGGCGGACGGAAGGTATTTATCAAGACAAAGAGAAGACAATAAGTTTGACGGGCTGTATCAATGGATGTGGAAAACCTTATTTCTTTTTAAATAAAGCGATCAGTTATGGCTCTTGAAAAAAATGCAATCCAGAGTAAATGGGAATACTCTATTCCCTTATTTGCCACTGTATCACTCCTTATTTCATGTGCTGTTGTTTCCAATAAAAAATTCTTTTGGAATGATGAGTTACTATCATTCTACTTACTGAGTGATCCATCATTTACAAATATGATGAGTGCTTGGGGCGATACTTTTAATCAAGCACCTCCTCTATATTTTATGTTTGGATGGTTATGGACAAAGATATTTGGTAATACAGAGTTATCACTTCGTTTATTCTCTAGTTTAACGTTATGTCTAGCTTTCACACTTATTTGGATAGTACTGCGACGTACTTACAATTTTTGGGCAGTTTCTATCGCGGTATTAAGTGTATTTTGTTTGTCTGAACTCATCTTGTATCATAACGCCGAGGTCAGGATGTATGGATTATTTACTGCTACTTGTGCACTAGGTTTATTACAATTTGATTCTTTTAATAGAAAACGAAAATATTCTCGAAAATCCCTTTTTATAAATGCCTTGATTCATGGAGCTATAGTTCTGACACATCTATTTGGTATTTTATATAGTGGTGCTATTTTATTTGCTTTCTTAATAAGTGATAGGTACTTCAAATACCTTCGCTTAAATGTTTATATTTCTGTAGTACTTGGCTGGTTGTTTCTCTTACCTTTTATTCCCTCTATTCTTAATCAAGCAAATAATGATGCTAAGTGGTTTTCCTATGTTAGTGCTTCTCAACTATTTAAATACTTTATATTCACGCCCAAATTAGAAGTTTTATTTCTGTCATTATTGCTTGTTTCAGCATTTTTATACGTTGTTCAACTCAAGGATAAACGGAGCGAAGAAAACTTTACCTCCTTTAACACTAACTTGCTTGTAGAAACTGAGTTTTCTCTTTTGATACTAGCTGGAACTTTCCTGGCAGTTCCGGTTATTGCTTGGGTTATTAGCCGAATTGTAACTCCGATGCTTAATGAAAGATATATAATACCTACCATTGCGATAAGTTGGTCGATTTTATTAGCGTACTTATCTTCAAAAATAATACCAACATCTCAATCAGAGTATTTAAGTCGTAGCAAAAAATCTTTTTTTAATAAACGTTATTTTATTTTACTGATTTTCGTCTTTATTTTACTTTTTTATCCGATACGTTATGCTGTGAACTCTGAATATCATCTACCTAAAAGCTTTTTGGAGAAACCCGGAGGTGATGATGATAAATACGGTTATGCTACTCTACCTATTGCTGTGGAGCTTGGGCATGACTTTCTGCCACGTTTTTACTATTCTTTAGGACGTAGAAAATATTTTCACATTCTAGATTGGGAGACTGCTTTAAGCAATACAAACAGCGCTTATGCCACTGGTGATTATACACACTTATCAGCCCTGAAACGGCATTATCCTTTCATAAATACCACTCAGAGTCAAGAATTTCTTCATAACTATAAGCGTTTCTTAGTTTTGAATGAACCTGAAAAAGACCGCAATTGGTTTGAAGTCAGGATTCAAAATAATCCTGAATATAAAGTGAGGTTACTTGGACAAGTTAACGGGGCATGGCAGCCACTAGGACTATTTCTTGTAGAGGGCAAAGGATAAACTTAATGAATAATGTAAAGAACCTATTTTTTAGCTCCAAATTCCTATCAAAGTGTCTGTAAATTTTGGACACTAAGCTAGTCATCGGTTTTTTATCCCTTTAATATCCTGCCTTCTATGGACGTTCCGAGTTTTGAACTTCCTGGACAGCTGAGGCATACCCTCTTCGCTTTGCTTGCGCGAAACGACGATCCCGAGAATTCATTTTCCAGTCTTGATAGGCTTGAAACAGTTTTCCACGCCATGACATAGACCGCAAGGTTGGTATTTTATTGCGAAATGAATCTAGTAGCCCGTGAGAATATACTAGGCTCTCTACTAAATTTAGTAAATAGCTTTCCTCAAGACGATTTGCTGGAATTAGATGAGTTAACTTTAATGATTTAAACAATCCTGTACCTAAACCGATATCACAGGCAGTAAAAGCTAGATCCGTATCTCCACAGCTCGTCAGTTTCTTACCCTTGCGATCAAGTGCCGCTCGTTTTGGATCGTTGCGAATCAACTCAGCATATTTTTCAGCTACATTTTGGCGGACAC
>JAFAVL010000734.1 GCA_019242465.1 Chroococcidiopsidaceae cyanobacterium CP_BM_RX_35
AGGGGGGAGAAGGGGGCAAGTAAGAAGAATGTGTACTTTGTTCCTCAGCTCTGCCAAGGGGACGCTTCTGTAAGCCTCTAGCTTCCGTTCTGGCTTAAAGGGCAGAGCCTCAAGTCAACTATTCCTATAAACTTCTGCATAATAACAAACAAGAAATGGAATAGTGTTTTTCTCCCCCTGCTCCCTGCTCCCCTGCCCCCCTGCCTCTTCTAGGCTCGTCGATAAGTTCTCTGAACTCTTAGAAACAGCAGGGGTAAGTAACTAGTTATGAAGATTAAGGCGCTGTATTGAAATAAGTCGTCATAAGCTAAAACCGCTGCTTGTTGATGCAAAGCAGCGGTTAGAGTAGCACTTGCTTGTGGGATACTACTGAGATTTCCGCCTGCTCGACTTGCCCCTATTGCCAACTGGTGTAAATGCAAATCTTCTAAATATTGTAGTATCAATGTCAACGCAGCAATGCCTATACTGCCCCCTAACTGCCGAATTAGGTTGTACAAGCCAGCCGCAGACGCCGTTTTAGCTTTGCTGATGCTGCCCAAAGTTGCCGAGGAAAGCGGCACGAAAACTAAGCCCAAGCCAAAACCCCGCCAAATCTGAGGCCAGAACAAATCCCAGTAACCTGAATGCTGATTCAGATCCCGGAACTCCCAAGTAGCGACGACAAAAATTCCGATCCCTACTGCTATGGGAATACGGGGATCTAAGCGATCTGCCAGCCGACCAGCAATTGGCATTGCTACTGCTGTAGCTAATGCCCCAGGCATCAAAGCTAGACCAATCTGAATTGTGTTGAAATGCAAGATCTGACTCATAAAGACGGGTAACAAAAATAGCAAACCGTAGAGGCTAAATCCTGCCAAAACTCCAATGATGTTACCCGCGACAAAAGTGCGATTACCAAATGTTGACAAATCAATAACTGGATTACGAATCGCTAACTCTCGCTGCACCAAATAAGCCAAATTCACAACCCCAGCCACAACCAGAAAAACAATTAGTTTAGAATTAAACCATCCCAACCGTTGCCCATTTTCCAGAGCATACTGTAAGGCTGATAGACCAATTATTAAGGTTACTAAACCAGACCAATCGAATTTTCCTTCAGGTTTTTTCAAATAAAGCGGATTGTGAATGAATCGAAATACCATGACAGCGGCAAGGATGCCTGGTAGTAAATTAACTGTAAAGATTGAGCGCCAGCCAATTGTATCTGTTAGATATCCTCCTAAAACTGGACCAATTGCTGGACCGACAATCACTCCCAAGCCAAAAATGCCCATGGCTTTCCCGTGTTCTTCTTTGGGAAAAGTCTCAAATAAAATCGCCTGAGCGCTTGGAAGTAAGGCACCTCCTGCTAATCCCTGAAGGACGCGGAAACACACAAGCGATGTCAGATTCCAGGCTAATCCACACAGTAAAGATGAAAGTGTAAATAGAATGATGGCTCCAGTATAAAGTTGCTTACGTCCCCATAAAGCAGTTAGATAGCCAGTCAAAGGCATGACAATCACATTGCTAATGATATAAAACGTTGCTACGGCAGCGACTCGATCAATGGAGACGTGAAAGCTATTCTGAATTTTGGGAATAGCTACGTTGACAATGCTGGTGTCAATAATCGCTAGCAAGCTGCCCATCATGATGGTGACAGTAACTAGCCATTTATTAACGGCTACCGGGTAATTAGGCGATCGCGGTTGCGGAGGGATAGGTGGAAATCTTTTAGCCATAGGTTTTTTTGAAAAATATCCCTAGCGATCTTGACCGACTTTTCGTGAGTCTGATCTACCTGCACCAATAGGAGAAGATTTTTGCTCGGAAGACGGTGAAGGAGGGGTAGAGCTATCAGTTGGCTTGCGTTTTTGACCAAGGAATTGCTCTTCCAGATTCTTGATAATGACGTAAAGCACAGGCACAACCAGCAGACTCAGAAATGTTGCCACCAGTAGACCGCCAAAAACCGCTGTTCCTAAAGAGTGACGAGAATTTGCGCCAGCTCCAGTGGCAACTACTAAAGGAAAGAACCCAACAAGGGCGGCAATCGCCGTCATCAGAATTGGTCGGAATCGTTCTTCCGCAGCAGTTAGCGCTGCTTGCACAATTGTCTTGCCTTCTTCTAGAGCCTGGTTGGCAAACTCAACAATCAGGATGGCATTTTTACTGGCAAGCCCGATTAACATCACCAAAGCGATGTTGCAATAAACATCATTCGACAAAGTCGGATCGGCAAAACGCCGCAGAGCAATAGCACCTAGCGCTCCCAGGATTGCCAATGGCACCGTCAGCATGATGATCATTGGGTCAATGTAGCTCTCGTACTGAGCAGCTAACACCAGGAACACCATAACGATGCCAAACAGAAAAATCAACGGACCTAGGCTGCCCGCTGCCACTTCCTGTCTTGTCAAGTCCGACCACTCAAATTTGAGTCCTGGGATGGCGGCTTCCTGAAAAGCCTTTTTGATCGCATCAATCGCCTGACCACTACTGTAACCTGATGACTGGGTTCCCTGAAGTAGAATCGAGCGGTATTCATTAAAGTGGGAAATCACTGCTGGTCCTGTAAAGGGTTTGAGCGTGACCAGATTTGCCAGTGAAACCAAATTGCCACTTGTAGAATTCGTATTGCTACTAGAGGTCGTATTGCTACTTGTGGAACCCGTCGTACTATTACTAATGGAACCCGTATTGCCACCCGTAGAACGGACATAAAGCTGTTTTATGTCTTGCGGATTGTTGCGAAACTGCTGGTCAAGTTGAACGTAGACCTGGTAGTAACGAGGTCCCAGGACGAATTGCGTCACATAACTCGAACCGATGCTGGTGCTAATTGCATTCAGCACATCACTAAAGTTAACATTGAGGGCTTCAAGTTGTTCGCGGTTGATATCAACTTCATATTGAGGAGTATTGGCAGTGAATTGGGTAAAAGCTCCTTTGGGAGGAGCGAAAATTCCAGTTTGATTTGCCTTTTTCAGAACCACTTGGGCGTTAGCTGCAAAATCCTGAAAACTCAATTTGCCGTTTGTTGTATCCTCAAGCTGCATGTTGAAACCACCTAGAGGGCTGAACCCTGGAATCGGAGGAGGACTAGACCCAGCAGCAAGGGCACCCGTAATGTTGCTAGCAAACTCGCCATTCAGGCGCTTTAAAATTGCAGTCACTTTCTGATTGGCTTTGGTGCGCTCTCCCCATGGTTTTAAGTGAGCAAAGAAGATTCCCTGATTGGCAGCGTTCCCGTTAAACCCAGCACCAGCAATCTCCGCAGTAGACTGAATTTCAGGAACTTTTGCCAGGGATTGATGCACCTGACCCAAAATACCTTCTGTATATTGGAGAGACGCAATGTCTGGACCCTGAACCAGCCCTAAGATAGATCCTTGATCTTCACCTGGAACAAACCCCGTCGGCACCGCGCGAAACACGACGACCGTAGCGACCAACCCAACAACGAATACTGCAATGACTGCATAGCGTAGCCGAATCAGCAATCTGATAGTGGAGATGTAGTTTCTCAGAACCCAGGAAAATCCTTGGTTAAATTTGCCAAAAAACCAACCCAAAGGACCGCGTGCTTCTCGCGGGGGACGTAGCAAAATCGCCGCCATACTAGGGCTAAAGCTAAGTGCATTGAAGACCGAAACGGCAATTGAGAAAGCAATAATTAAGGCAAATTGCTTATATAGTAATCCGGTTGCTCCGGGGAAGAATGACACTGGCACAAACACTGCCATTAGCACCAGAGAGGTAGAAATCACAGCCCCAGTGAGTTCGTTCATTGCCTCATAACTTGCTTGCCGGGCTGACATGCCCTCATTCTGGATTTTGGCAGCAATTGCCTCCACCACCAAGATGGCATCATCGACCACCAAACCAGTTGCCAGCACCAAACCAAACATTGTTAGGCTGTTGATCGAAAACCCAAATAGCTTGGCAAAGATTGCAGAGCCAATCAGGGACACCGGAATCGCAACTGCAGGAATAATCGTTGCCCGCCAGTCCTGCAAGAACACGAAGATCACTAAGATGACCAGAACAATTGCTTCTGCCAGAGTGATAATAACTTCTTTATTTGATTCTTTAATAAAACTTACAGTGTCATACACCAGTTCCGCTTTCAGCCCTGGTGGGAAAGTCTTTTCTAACTCCTGCATCTTGGCAGCGATCTGATTCGCTACATCCAGCGCATTGCTACCAGGCTGCTGGTAAACACCAAAGGCCACCCCAGGTTTACCGTTGATCTTGGCAGCGCTGGTATAGGTTTGTGCTCCCAGTTCGGCTCGTCCCACATCCTTTAATCGGATTAAAGTGCCATTACTTCCCACTTTGACAACGATGTTCTCCGCTTGAGCAACACTCTGGAACATGCCATTCAGCTTCAATGGGATTTGATATTGCTGACCCTTAGGCGCAGGTTCGGAACCGATCGCGCCACCCCCTACAACAACGTTTTGGGATTGCACGGCGCTGGTCACATCATTAATGGCGATTCCCCGACTCGCCAGCGCTTGGGGGTCTAGCCAGAAGCGCATGGCATATTGCTGTTGTCCAAAAATGTTGACCTGCCCTACCCCTGGAATGCGGGCAATTTCGTCATTGACGTAGAGATCGACATAATTACTGATGAAGGTAGCGTCGTACTCATCATTGTTGGAAAAGAACCCATAGACAACCAAAAGACTGGTTGAGGCCGTTTTAACCGTTATCCCCTGCTGTTGCACAGATGAAGGTAGGAGTGGAGTCGCCTGCTGAACATTATTCTGTACGTTTACCTGATCTTCATTAGGGTTCGTATTCACCCCAAAGTAGGCTGAGATCGTACTCGTACCTGTAACACTGTTCGAGCTAAAGTACTGCATGTCCCGCGTCCCATCCAGCTTCCGCTCGATTGGAGTGGTGACTGTCGTTTCAATGGTCTGTGGATCAGCACCCGTATAAGTAGCAGAAACTTGCACCTGAATGGGTGCAATTTGGGGAATATATTCGATTGGCAGGAGTGGTACACAGGCAAATCCCACCAGCAAGATGACGATTGTACAGACCGTTGTTAAAACTGGTCGCTTGATAAATGTATTGGCAATGGACAAGAGCACGTAGGCTGCCTCCTAATAAATCAGCATTCGGCTGGGCTTGTTCGAGGGTAATAGGGCGATCAGCAATAAAGTATGAATAGACAAGTTTAGCTACTTAACATATTTTTATAGTGCAAGCATGTACTTGCAATGTCAAGCAAGTACTTACATCAGCTCACATAAAAACTAGTGCAAGTTTATGGAAGCTCTTTGTGCTTTTACCTTGCAACTGTGCTAAAAGCTAGTGACGGCTGCCAGCGTTGCTTTGGTACGGGCAATTACCCTCTCAAAATATAGTTCACTTCCAGCTTTCCCTACTCTCTCCCTTGACGTAGTTAACGCAGCTCCTGGAGGTTCCCTCCAGGAGGCGGTTGTCGGGAGGTTCCCTCCCGACCTTGTCCGCCGTGAGAACGTTGACTGATTATTCTAAACATGATAGATGTGTGTAGGTACTTGCATGAAGATATGGATAATTCAGTTCCGAAGACGGCACAAACCCATACCCGTTTGCTGAAGGCTGCTACTGAGGTGTTTGCCACTGAAGGGGTAACTGGAGCCAAGACTCGCGAGATTGCCCGTGTTGCTGGGGTGAATGAAGTAACTCTATTTCGTCATTTCCAAAATAAGGAGCAACTACTAGCGGCTGTGATCCAGCAAGTTGCAGCGTTGCAGGCGGAAGCCCTATCTAATCAGGACGCGTGGACTCAGAACCTGTACGATGACCTCATGCACTATGCGATGTCGTACAACCATGTGCTTGAGGAATATGAAGCCCTGATTCGGACATTTATTGGAGAAGCGAAGAGACATCCTGATGCTGCACGCCGTGTGTTACATGAAGCCGCCCAATCGAAACGCGAGAAGTTGATGACCTACCTCCAGCACGCTCAAGAGAATGGTATAGTCCGTCTGGAAGTAGATTTGAGAACAGCCGTAGACATGTTTACAGGGATGCTGCTCTCCGGCATGCTACGTCGCACTGCTACCCCAACGACGGTAGGCTACAGTCGTGACTGCTACATTAAAAGCTGTGTCGATCTGTTCGTGCGGGGGGTCAGCATTGCACCAACGAATAGTGCGCATGACCCAGAAGCTGCTTAAATTCCCAACCTCTACTTGAAGTTTTGCAAGTGAGTACTTACAATTGAAGCACGAGATTTCAATTTTATCCACCTGACATGCCGCAGGTGGATTTTTTCTGTAATAACGTTGTCGAGAAGGTTTGCTGGACCAGGGCTATGGTCGTAGACCCACAGCTAAATAGTCTTAAAATAGAAATGAACGCTGTCTTTCTAGGGACGTCAGCCATGGATGAAAAGCAGTTTCATACAGTAACTCCTGAATCTCTGAACGAGATTACGGTTAATGATATTCTTACGGGTCAGAATATTGCACCTGATAAGATTAACTATTCTGTACCGATACCGGACTTAGATCCAGCGGCTGTAGAAGCTCGGTCCAAAGACCTACTTAGTAATCCGAGTCAAAGAAGTGATGGATGCAATGGTTGGGGATATCCTCTGAACCCCCGTGCAACTAAAGCTTGAAAAACCTAGTTTTTGAATTTTAATGCTGTCTTCCCTAGCAGACCTCCCTAGGGTCAAAGTGTTCGTGCTTAATATTGCTTGATCGCATGATAACATTCCTCAACA
>JAFAVL010000852.1 GCA_019242465.1 Chroococcidiopsidaceae cyanobacterium CP_BM_RX_35
GCGTAACTCCACTGATACTTTCTGCTCTTCACCTGCTCGTGTATCTCTCACCTGAAGAAGCTGAATTCCTGCTCGATCTAAAGGAGTTGTGGGCAACAGGACTCGAAACTGGTTGGGGGCAAGCAAAAAAGTTGGGTATGATTTTTGGTTAAAGGTGACGACCGGGCTGCTCGTAACTGATTTGTTACTGTCTCTAGCGTCTTGCTCGATCGTTACTGATAAGGTATCCCCTAACTGAGGCTTAGCCGGGGCTACCTTAACTTGTAGGGCACTAGCTGGAGCGACCACAGCAATACTAAAGAAGGACGTTATCCCCAGTGTTAGCAGTTTTTTCAAGTGATTGGGCCAGAAAAGTTCCACGCTAATTATTGGACTATCCATAAGGCTAGATTAAGTACTACAGTAAGGTTCATAGACCTTTATAGTTTTCTCATAAATGTAGAGTTGTGCAAGAAGATCTGAGGCTAATAGTTGACTTAGTGTTAGTTCTCGCTGCTGCTGCGGGAGGTGGACTGTTGGCGGCGCTTTTACGACAACCTATCTTGCTGGGGTATTTACTTGGTGGGATGGTCGTTGGTCCAGCTGGTCTAGGATTAATTAAAGAATTAATTCAAGTAGAAACTTTAGCGCAGTTTGGTGTCGCTTTTTTATTATTTACCTTAGGGGTTGAGTTCTCCTTTGCAGAACTTAAAAAAGTGAAAGCTATCAGCCTAGGCGGTGGCGGATTACAAATTGCCCTCACCATTTTGATCACAGCGCTGGTATCGGTGGGAATGGGCTGGGTGAGTTCCCCAGCAAAGGGGATATTTCTGGGGGCAATTCTGTCTTTGTCTTCTACGGCAGTTGTTCTCAAGTGCTTGATAGAGCGCAACGAGACGGAAACGCCACATGGGCAAGTGATGTTGGGAATATTGGTCGTTCAGGATTTAGCTCTGGGACTGATGCTAGCAGTGCTGCCAGCTCTAGACCAACCAGTTGAATCAATGGCTCTTGCTGTGGGCTGGGCGCTGCTCAGGATCGGACTATTTGCAGCTGGGGCTGTAGCGGTGGGAATTTGGCTCATCCCCCCCCTACTGCGGCTCTTAGCTCGTACAGAGAGCCGGGAGCTGTTTTTGTTAGGGGTTGTAGCACTATGCCTGGGCATTGCTTTGCTGACGGAACACTTAGGTCTTTCCATTGAAATGGGGGCTTTCGTCGCTGGCTTAATGATTTCAGAAGTGGAATATGCCGACCAAACCTTAACCTATGTGGAGCCATTACGGGATATCTTTGCCACTCTGTTTTTTGCCTCGATTGGGATGCTAATTGACCCAGTTTTCTTATGGAACAACTTGGAGTTAATTTTGGGACTAGTGGCGCTGGTATGGGTGGGCAAGTTTTTGATTGTTACACCGATAGTTAAAGCGTTTCGCTATCCGTTGAAAACTGCTTTGGTGGCAGGGTTAGGTCTAGCTCAGATTGGAGAATTCTCGTTTGTCCTAGCCAGTGAGGGGCAGGTACTGGGAATAGTGTCCCGTCAGGTATATCTGCTAATTCTAGGCACAACTGCAGTAACGCTAGTGCTGACTCCGTTTGTGCTGCAACTGATACCGTATCTCTTTAACTGGGCGGAAACAGTGCCCTGGCTAAAGCCATATCTAGACTCCTCTTATCTGCCGCTTTCTGTAGCAGCCGATTTACCAATGCGAGGACATGTGGTGGTCTGTGGCTACGGGCGGCTAGGAAGTAATTTAGTGCGATTACTCAAGGAACACGAGCTACCCGTCGTGGTGATTGACCAATCTGAGAGTAAGATTCAGCAGTTGCGAGAGGCAGACGTACCCTATGTGTATGGTAATGCTAGCAGCTTGCGTGTATTAGAAACAGCTGGGGTAGGCTCGGCCAGATCGCTGGCGATCGCCTTGGGGGACCCGATGAGTACTCGCCTCTGCCTCAAACGGGCTCTGGAATTAACCCCTGAGCTGGACGCAGTTGTTTGTGCTATCCAGGATAGGGATATCGAACTACTCTACCAGTTGGGAGCGCTACAAGTGGTGCAACCTGAGTTTGAGGCGAGTTTGGAACTGGCAGCACATCTGTTAACTGGCATGGGCTTGCTGCAACATCTGGTACGACAAGAAGTGCAGCAAATCCGCGCTCATCATTACCTGGAGCTAAGACCAGACCAATCAGCTGCTCAAATCTCACGAGATCTCAAGCTAGCAGCCCAAGATCTAAACAGCCGCTGGTATCGCTTACCCGCAGGCTCTCCTCTAACCGGAATGACCTTAGAAGAAGCCGATCTGCGCTATTTAACTGGCGTGAGTTTGATGGCAATTCGGCGGGCAGGGGGTCAGGAAGTTGATTATCCCAAGCCACAAACAATTCTAGAGGCTGGAGATCGCCTGTTAATAGTAGGAGAGGCGGACGAAATGGTTGCCTTTGATGAACTGGCTAAGGGTGAAGCAGCTGTTCGCGAAGAAAACATGCTCTGTCATTGGATAATGGTACCGGAAACTAGCCCAGTAGTCGGTCAAACTGTCTCCAAGTTAGAGCTCCAACGTCAATGCGGGATGAAGGTGCAAGCAGTGCGGCGAGATGGAAAGTTCCTCCGGTTTCCCGACAGTGGTATAGGCTTACAAGCTCGTGACCAACTTCTGTTATGCGGCAGCTACCAATCTACGCTCCAATTACAGCAGTGGCTGCATACACCATCCCAAATCCCACTGCCGTCTCTCTCTGGCGTGAGAGCCACTGAGACAGCCTGAAGAGGGGAGCTTGGAGGGAATATCTCTAGGCTAGAGTTAATGTATTGTGGGTCTGAGATAGGCGATCGCGTGTCTCCAAACAACTGTCTGCTGCTTGTTCTCATCGAAGAGACAGAGGCAGTTTTGATCCTGCCAGCCAATTTTTCCGGTGAGAAGTTCGCCACTCATAAGCTTCAACTCGACTGTAGTGGCTTCTTTAATCAGTGTTTGAATCTGCCGAATACTAGGCAGTGCTGTGTCAAATTCGTTCTTCATAGAGAGGGAAGGGACAGAAGAGGACAAGGGGAAAAGGGGGAGCCGACGCAGCTCCTAGTCTCCTCCAGGAGAACGTTGGAGACAAGGGGACAGAAAGAGTTCTAATATATCGATTGAACAGATTTGGATTATCGTTTTAGTTGACTTTCATTAAAAAACGTGTTGATTGAATTTACTAAGTATCACGGACTGGGGAATGATTTTATTCTGATTGACAATCGTGAATCAGAAGAGCCAGTGATCACTCCAGCACAGGCAGTCAAGCTGTGCGATCGCCACTTTGGGATTGGAGCGGATGGTGTCATCTTTGCCTTACCAGGACAGCAGGGTGCCGATTACACCATGCGGATTTTTAACGCTGATGGCTCAGAGCCGGAAATGTGCGGCAATGGCATTCGTTGTTTAGCTCGGTTTTTAGCAGATCTAGAGGGTAAGTCGAGCCAGGTTGTACAATATCGCATTCACACTCTCGCTGGCGTGATTGCCCCAGAGGTCAAGTCTGACGGTCAGGTTAGGGTTGATATGGGTGAACCCAGGCTACTCGCATCTGAGATTCCAACTACGTTAGGTAACCAGAAAGTGATTGACACTTCCCTGCAAGTGGCAGGTCAATCTTGGTCTGTTACTTGTGTGAGCATGGGCAATCCTCACTGTATTACCTTTGTAGAGAATGTGGCAGCGGTTCCTCTAGAAAAAATAGGTCCACAGTTTGAGCATCATCCAGCTTTCCCTCAACGGACAAATACAGAATTTATTCAAGTGGTAAGCCCTAATTACCTGATCATGCGGGTATGGGAGCGGGGTGCTGGAGCAACACTAGCTTGTGGTACAGGCGCTTGTGCCGCGTTAGTTGCTGGGGTGTTAACCCACAAGTGCGAACGCATTGCCAAGGTAGAACTTCCTGGTGGAACCCTGGAAATTGAATGGTCAGCTGTGAATCAGCGGCTTTACATGACGGGTCCAGCCGAGTGTGTGTTCACTGGCAAGTTTTCGCTAATTCATCCGCTCTAGGGTGGCTCTCAAGCCATTACTGGTGAGAAGTTGTATCACTTGCTCGGCATTGACGCGATCGCTAAAGATGCCTGCCTGCATCACTACCCGACCATGTGAGGAGGTGCGAAAGGCGTTGGGAACAAGCTTATGCACTTTTGCCTGTTCGCTTTTTCTAGATGCCTCAACCACCACCCGGTAAAGTAGACTAAGCGATTTGGTAGAAGACGGCATCGGACTAAGAGCGGTAGCAGTGCGCAAACTAGGCTGTACCGTTGTTCGTTTAGGTGACTTCCTCGTGTGACCAATCGGGATCTTGGAGTTGGGAACGGGCAGTAGCTCAGACTCATCAATTGGGGCAGAATTTAACACTGGCAGTGTCTGTGAAGGTGGCGGTGCTAATAGTGTGGAGGTAGCTAGAGGACGGGGTGTCTGAGCGCTACTGACTGAGGATGACAAGGGAATTGTTGTTGGCCGCACCTCAGTATCACTAGCTGAGGATGACGTGGGAGCTGATGTTGGTAGCAGCTCAGTTGTCGAGGCTGGTGGTGGCACGTTAAGCACTATCGGAGCTTTGTCTTTTGCTGGCGATACCTCGGCTGATGCAGGTTGCAAGACTGGTAGGTTTCCTGCTGTTGTTCCTGGCGCAGCTATTTGCTTAGGAGTGAAAAAGGGAAAAGAGCCAGCGGCAGAAGAATTAGAGGCAGCAATCTTACCAACTGAGCGGCGAGGAGTGAGCGACGAGCTAGTATTGGTAAGCAGCGAGGCTGGTGGTGGCACATAAAGGATGAGAGGCTTCGCGGCTGATTGTGGTACTAGGGGTGCAGATGGCAAGACTGGTAGGTCTTTTGACGTTGCGCCTTGGGCAACTTGTCTAGGGCGGCGAGGAGTGGGCAACCAGCCAACCCCCTTATTGGTCGAGGGCAACAGAGCTATATTTTCTGACAGCGGTTTGCCACTCGTTTGAGGATTTTGCGCCACCCCCAAATTGATGCTGCCAACGATCTGGGTACTTGTTAACTGATCGCCAAAGGCAGGGATGGTTTGGTTAGAAGCCCGGCTATTAATGTCATAGCGACCATTTTGGCTAAACACATTGCCTCCCGGTTCAGTTGCTGTCCCTAAATCTGGACGACTGGCAGTGATTGCCACCACCCCATCTTCTGTGTTGCCTTCAATTACATTGCCTCGTAATACTGGATGGGAATTGGCTTCAGACACAATACCAGAGCGGTTATGAATGATGCGATTATGCACTAGCATTGGTGCTGCCTGTTGGGCAACGTTGATCCCATAGCCCGTAGCTTCAAACACATTCTCTTGCACTTCGGGTTGGGACATCCCATAAATCGTGATTCCATTCGCCCCATTTTGATAGAAGTAATTACTGCGAATGGTTGGAGCACTGCTGCCAGTCATGGAAATACCATCATGGGTATTTCCTGTAAAAGTATTGCTGATCACTATGGGGCTACTGGATTCAATCCACAGACCATAACCACGTGGGTGAGGATTAGTGATAGTGACTCCACTTAGCCGGGCTTGGCTGGCTCCAAGAATCGTGATGTCTTGACGGGCAAACGTGGGACTAAGGAAGGCTCCTCCCCCCTGAATGATAATATTGCGACCTCGAGTGTAGGGATCACCTTGAAGAGAGACGCCTGGTTTTAGCATCAGGGGAAAAGTCTCGCCAGAAGTAGTGCTGTAGGTGCCCTGAGCAAGGACAATCGTATTATTGAATTGAGCTACTTGCAGTGCCCTGGTGATGGTTTTAAAGGGAGTGCGTTCGCTGCCATTGCCCGTGGTGTCATTCCCCACATTTGGGTTGACAAACAGCATGTTGTTTCCCTGCGGGGTGGATGTCTGAGCGACTGCAGCTGAGTTACTGAAGCAAAGCAGAGCTGGGAATGAGGCGAGTCCAATAGCTGTAGCGGTGAAGATTCGTCCTGAATGTGGTTGTTTCCACTGGGCACCTAGTGTGTGACACATAGCATCTTTTTTACTGTGGCGTATTAAACTCAAGGGACTCCTCCTGCACACACCTTTATTGTGAATAATTGTTACTAGATATGATGCTGATTTTGCTTTCTTAATAGCAGTTGATGCCACTGAAATCAATGGTTTTGAACGTTACGCACAATGAATTTATCTTGGACTTGCATCTGAAGCGTTGACTAATGCTTACATTGCTGCTGCAATTTTCAACTGGTAGGATGAAGACGTTCGAGCGATTTGTGGCAATGAGCGCTCAATATAGCCAACAGGGGCAATGCAGCCAGCAGTTTACCGTATACTTGATGCGAATTTAGACCGGGCTCGTGAAGGCTTGCGGATTGTTGAAGAATGGTGCCGCTTTGGTCTGAATGCGCGAGCGCTGACGGATGAATGTAAGCAACTCAGACAGGAGTTAGCGAAATGGCACACGGCTGAACTTCGAGCTGCGCGAGATACCCCTGGCGATCTGGGCACAGAACTGACTCATCCTCAGGAAAAAAAACGTGATAATTTGGCAGCTCTGTTGCAAGCTAACTTCTGCCGGGTGGAAGAAGCGCTACGGGTGTTGGAAGAGTACGGTAAGCTTTACCACCAGGAGATGGGCGGTGCGTTTAAGCAAATGCGTTATCGCGTTTATTCCCTAGAAAGTAGGTTGTTGGGTTACCAGCGCCACCAGCTACTATGGCGATCGCACCTGTATTTAGTCACCTCTCCGGCAACAGGGCTACTGGCAACAGTAGAAGCAGCTCTCCAAGGGGGATTAACCCTCGTACAATACCGCGACAAAACTGCAGAAGATCGCGAGAAAGTAGCTCATGCTCAGGAACTGTGTCAGTTATGCCATCAGTACGGAGCAATCTTTATCCTGAACGACAGAGTGGATATAGCCTTGGCAGTAGATGCTGACGGTGTCCATCTGGGACAGCAAGACCTTTCCATTGCGATCACCAGGCAGCTACTCGGTCCCCAGCGTCTGATTGGTCGCTCTACAACCAACCCAGAGGAGATGCAGCGGGCGATTCAGGAGGGAGCAGACTATATTGGTGTTGGCCCGGTGTATGAAACACCAACTAAAGCGGATAAACCAGCAGCAGGACTAGATTACGTTCGCTATGCTGCCGCCCACTCTCCTCTACCTTGGTTTGCCATTGGGGGAGTTGATTTGAATAATCTTAATGACGTACTCTCAGCTGGAGCAAAGCGTGTAGCTGTAGTGCGAGCGCTCATGGAAGCGGAACAACCGACTTTAGTAGCTCAGTATTTCATTTCTCAGTTGAATCGCGTTAATCGGCTAGAACCCAATAGTATCAGCGTTGCTCAGTCTCATGGCTAGTCAAATTTCGCTTCAGGTCAACGGTGAAACGCGCACCTGTCCAGCTCAATCCCTATTGCCCGAGCTGCTAGAACTCCTGGGTTACAATCCCCGTCTGGTTGCAGTGGAGTATAACGGCGAAATTTTGCATCGCCAGTTCTGGCATGAAACTAGAGTCCAAGCAGGTGATTGCTTAGAGGTTGTTACGATTGTTGGGGGTGGGTGAAAAGGAGGGGAGGAGGGGAAGAGAAAGAGAGGTACGGGTATCTTACCCAGGAATCCACCCTTCGGTTGCTGCTAATAGAGGATGAGAGAATCTAGATTAGAAGAGTCAGGCAAGATGTAAAGATAAATG
>JAFAVL010000528.1 GCA_019242465.1 Chroococcidiopsidaceae cyanobacterium CP_BM_RX_35
ATTTTTGGTAGCCGCTCAACCGGATTTGATTTTCTAATGTTCGTTGACGATTGGGGTTGAGTAACTCCGGGTCTTCAACGTCCAATTCTTCTAACACTTCGCGGTGTTCATCATCAGTAATACCTAGTTCTTGACGCATTTGCTGCAAGACTTCCAAACTGCTGGAGGTGTTGACATAGCCTTCCTCTAAAACCTCTTGCACCACTCCTTTGTAGGCTTGATGTCGTTTCTCGCGAGTGAAGCCAGGAAGAACTTTTGCCAATACATACACTTCGTTGACATGCAGATCGTTCAGACAGCGCCCGTCCAAAAACCGTGAAACATCTAACTGCAATTTCTCCAGTTGTTTACGGAATCGACTAGCTAGATTCTCGCGAGAATAAAGCTCCGGACTACGTCTCCAGGTTCTTTGTAGCCAGAGCGTACTCAGAAAAACCAGACCTAAATCGTAAATGTATTGCACCCATACAGGCGTTAATAGAATCAGGGGACGAGCTGCGAAAATGAAGAAGAAGTTGAATATTCCAAAGGTACAAATAGCAAAAAAGCGATGCCGAATCAGGTCGGAAGTTAGGTTTAAATGATGCCGACGACTATAAGATTTGATACCTTTTTCAATTAATTGTCCGAGTGCATAGCCAATCGCTGTAAATCCACCCAATACCAGTGGGACGGCAACCAGCTTGGGAATGTTGATGACTTGCCCAAATAGATAAAGTCCAGGTTTCATCAGGGATGCGAGTTGATCGGGTTCCCGGTTCCATGCCCCTGAAAAGTAATAATCCCAGTTGCCTGCGTATAAATAGTAGTAAACAAAATAGCCAACTACGATGCCTACGTAGCCGTATCGCAGCAGAGGGGCATTGGCTTGGCTTAATCCTTTCCAGTAGGTCCTTTCAGAATCAATATCAAAGCAAGGACTTTGACAAGCCACACAAGCACTCTGCTCTTTGCCATCTGGTAACACGGTCCGACACATGGATTGAGTAATCGGTTGCTCACTCATATGTGCCTTGCTGCTCAACAAACCTGCTGGTTCACTAAAAATGGTCTGAACGGGTGCCATCGGGCAGAAATATTGACACCAGGACTTGCCCCCGTAGAAGTAACCCACTGCGATCGCCGCCGCGATCGTAAACACCAACCAGCCACCCAGCACGAGGCGATCGGCGTTGAAAAACAGAATTCGCCCACACAGTCCCACAAAAAACCAGCCAAGTTGCACATAGAGATAGTTTCTGCCCAGCCAGGAATCGAGTTTCACTTTTGCCAGTTCGTAGCGCACCTTCCCAGTCTTTTTATTTTCCCGTTTGAATTGACGCTGCCAGCCCAGAGCGCGGGGAATTTGGGAGAGAAACGAGAGGGGACAAATCCGCCGCCATAGCTCATGTCCAAACACCAGCAACATAAAAATTCCCGATGGGACAACGGCTCCCCAGAAGACGGTGGCTCCGAGTGGGTAGGGTTGTTGAGACAAACATTGACCTTGCACCTGCACACAATCGTTGGATAATCGCAACGGACTCCAGGCATGATCAGGCTCAGTTAACGCCGATGTCCAGGGATCATAAAACAGAGACGCAATAAGTAGGAGCCAACCGATTGTTAGCACCCATCGAACTCGATGCATTCGTCGTTCTGGCACTTGAGCAGACGTAAAGGCAGAATCAATCATGCTTAAATCTCCTGACTAAATTCAGCCCTACAGCTCCTGGTATTTCTTGATGACTTTAAACTCCAGGTCTGGGCTTTCGAGTTCGACCTGCCCGAACTCTCCGAGTGAAGGTTTTGCCGCTATGCTGTTTGATTCTCCAAAGAGCTCTCTAGAAAATCCGCAACCTTTGCTAGAGGATGACTGCTCAGATGCTGAAGGATAGCGACAATTGTGCTGGGAAAACAAGCAACCTTAGCATGAACCAGATCAGAGACAATTTCAAAAATCTGCAGACTTTCCTCGCTCTGTTCAAAGTTGCGCCATTCAACGCTGAGAACTTGGATGCAGTTATTAGGTGTTGACTGTACCTCAGCCATAGCTGCTGTGAAATTCTCAGGCAACCAAGGCTTGAGCAAACCTTTTTCACCTTCTACTTCTGGGGCAGATTTATCTAGTGGTTTAGGGCAAATACTGAGTTCTGGTGCTGAAGACAGTTCAACCAGTGTAAATGATTGCTGCCGTACTGTCCCAAGGGAGTCATTGATGATTCTAGCTTTACGCTGAGCAATGATTTCTTTGGATTTTGTATGGGAGATGGCTTCTCCCAAAGCAGCACGGTCAAGAGCTTCCTTGACTGCCTCAATCGGAGTCGCGGGTTCAGCGAGAAGATATAGGGCTGAGGTAGCAATATTCAAATGATTCAAATTGAAGCTTTTGAATCTGTCATACACGCGCATAAATCTCCGTGC
>JAFAVL010000642.1 GCA_019242465.1 Chroococcidiopsidaceae cyanobacterium CP_BM_RX_35
AGAGTTGCAGATGCAAATCAGCGGCATCTCTGTCAAGCCGTTTAAAGCCCTTTTTGGTCGAATTGAACTTGTTAAGCCAGCTGATGGGACAGCTCGGATTGTCCTAACTAAAGTCGATCTTGACCTTGCCTTTAACTCCAAAACGCTCAACAACCGCCTGCGTCAGATAGTCCTCCATCTAGATGGAAAGCAGGTGACAATTAAATCGATGCAGGTAGCTTGCAATTTACTAAGCGATGGCAGAATTGCACTGTATGTAAAGCTCCTTCCATGCGGAACCGAAGTATCCCAGCAGTTTTCCTTCACCGCAACACTAAGCGTAAGTACTGACAAACAGGGAATCATTCTGCAAGACATTAAATATCCAAGTAGCAAAGAACCTCCATTGGAACTAACTGATGCTTTAGTGGAGTGGGCTAGTGAAATTTTAAACCTGCACAACTTTGAGATGAAAGGCATATCGCTGCGCCTGCATCAGCTTGCGGTCGAAGCAGGAAATCTAACACTACAGGCTGACGCTTTAGTGACGCAGTTTCCCGGCTCATAGAAGAGAGCTAGAAGCTATTTGCTAGCCACTGAAACCCGCTAAGATGAAGGCTACAGCACCAATCACTGCCAGAATCGAGAGTACTAGTCCAGCATTAGGGCTGCCTTTAAAAGAATAGTTTTTCTCGCTCATCGTTATTGCTGTTGAATTTGACTTCTCATCTTATTGTTACATTGTTTAACTAAACCTGTGTCATTTGGCTTGATCTCTGCACACATAAATTAATGCCGTTGCATACCAAGCCAACGCTCCTGCATCCGCTCAGGACTACCAGTAGGAATGGAGGCAATGAGGACACGCGTGTAGTCCTCTTTGGGGTTGCGGTAGATACCCAGAGCTGAGCCTGTTTCCACAATTTGCCCTCGATTCATCACCAAGACGCGATCGCTCATAAATTTCACTACACTCAAATCATGAGAAATGAAAATATAGGTGAGTTTAAACTCGGCTTGTAATTCTTTTAACAGATTCAAGACTTGTGCCTGGACAGAAACATCTAATGACGAGACAGATTCATCGCAAATAATGAATTTAGGATTAAGAGCCAGGGCACGAGCAATACAAATTCGTTGGCGCTGACCACCAGAGAATTCGTGGGGATAGCGGTTCATCCGGTCAGGATTCAATCCGACGCGCTTCAGTAGGTAAGCTGCCCGCTCTCGGCGCTGAGTCAGGCGACTTTTGCCTCTAGAATGAATCAACAACGGCTCCATGACCGCATCTCCAATCTTCATCCGTGGGTCGAGGGAGCTAAAAGGATTTTGAAAAATAATCTGCATTTCTCGTCGCAGTTGCTGTAGCTGATATCCACTCAAGCGAGTAATATTTCTCCCTTCGAATATCACACTCCCACTCATAGATTCAACTAATCGCAATAATGTGCGACCAAGCGTGGTTTTGCCGCAACCTGACTCTCCGACTAACCCCAGAGTCTCACCAGGATAGACCTCAAACGAAACCCCATTGACTGCCCAGAAATAGTTTTTGGTTTGACCAAACATACCTTGTACCGGAAAGCCTACCCGGAGATCGCGAACTTCTAGCAGAGGTGGTTGCTGTTGCAGTTCGACTAACCGTTGATCGATTACTTCTTGGCTAACTTCCGGTGGGTCGTCTGGTTGTTGTGCTTGAATCTCTGGTTCTCCAGTTGGCGTCAGTTTGACGCTCATAAAGTCGGCAACCGTGAGGAGATGTTGTGGTTGTCTGTCTAGCCTGGGTTTGCAAGCCAGCAAACCTCTAGTATACGGATGTTGTGGGTTAGCAAAAATTTGTTCTGCCGAACCACATTCAACTATTTTGCCCTGGTACATCACAGCAACTTGATCGGCAATTTCGGCAACAATACCCAAGTCGTGGGTGATGAACATCATCGACATTTGACGGCGATCACGTAGATCCCGCAACAGATCCAAAATTGTTGCCTGTACCGTAACATCTAAGGCTGTGGTTGGTTCGTCAGCTATCAAAATATCTGGGTTACAAGAGATCGCCATGGCGATCATGACCCGTTGCAACTGACCGCCAGAAAGCTCGTGGGGATAGCGAGCCAGCATAGCTTGTTTGTGCTGGTTCACTTGCCGCTGTGATGAGTACTGTTGTTCCAACTCTTGATCGCTGCCTAGGAGTTTGACTTCCTGAAGGTTGGCGATCGCGCTTTGTCGTGCCTCTTTTTCTGAAATTTGCTGATGCTGCCGAATTGCTTCTGTTAATTGAAACCCAATGCTATAGA
The DNA here is from genome assembly GCA_019242465.1 of Chroococcidiopsidaceae cyanobacterium CP_BM_RX_35. Next base: position 2,277 of record JAFAVL010000642.1, read on the forward strand.
TTGGGTTGAGTGAACTCATCGGTTCTTGGAAGATCATAGCGATCTGTCCACCGCGATACCTCTGCACGTGCGCTGGCGGCAGTTGCAGCAGATTAACTGGTTGTGTGCTATCTGCGGTTGCCTGAAACCAAATTTCTCCGCCGCTAATCAAGCCAGGAGTCGGCACTAAACCCATAACGGCTAACGAGGTGACAGATTTCCCTGAGCCCGACTCTCCCACGATTCCCAACGTCTGACCCCGATGCAGCTTAAATGAAATGCCATCGACAGCTTTAATTATTTTACCGTCAGTCAGGAATTCAACCTGCAAGTTCCGCACATCTAAGACCGTTGCACTCATGGGGGTTGGGGAAATCAGTTTAAAATTAACAGGATCTTAACACCTACTAAAAACCTATCCACAGCTATCAAAAAGTGATAATTGCTGATCGTCTCGCCCCATCGGTGACGCTGAATGTCGCCGCGTTCGATGGCAGGCTGTTGTTCCTGGCAGACACCAAAACTGGTGAACCGCGTCTGTCGCGGCTTACTATCGGGTGATTAGAGAGGGGACAGGTGAAAAATGATAAATATTATGGTCAAGAGGCGTTAACTCATCAGGTTCAACCACAAAAGGCCTGCGTAAGTATTCCATGAGGTAGATTAGAAGACTCAACTGAATTGGTATTGTGTTTCAAACGGAGAGTTTTAGTAGTTACTGAACCTGAACAATGAACATTATTGCCTGGATAATATTAGGTTTGATTGCGGGCGCAATTGCTAAAGCTATCGACCCAGCAGCTAGGGGCGGTGGACTGTTAGGTACTCTGGTTCTTGGAATTATTGGTGCCTTTGTTGGTGGAATTATTGCGACCTTCATATCTACAGGACAATTGGTACTGACTTCTGCCACTCTCAGCATTCCGGGAATAATAGTGTCAGTAATTGGAGCAATAATTGCCGTTTTCATTTGGAACAGAATTGTTGGGCGGGCAGTGTGACCTACCAAGGTGAGAGAAAACATTAATCCTGTTTCCAGAGATTCCAGGTAGCACCGATAGCAGCACCTGCCCCTGCTATTAAGCCACTACTCATACCCTCAATTGTCTTGAGCAATGAATCTTGATTAAGGCAATCAGTGGTAGGCAACTTGGCGTTGAGACATTGGATAGACTCAGCTCTACTAACAGTTCCACCAACCACTACACCCAGAAGGCTACAGACCGCAATAATTAGCAGAGGACGATTGCGTTGGCGATTCATAGAGAATTGGTCTAGTATAAATCCTTCTATGATGATGGTTCCTAAGTTAGTTAATTAAATAAATTCATAATTTCTTTCGATTTTCGTAGCTTGGTTAAAAACCTCAGAAGCTGCGAGAATAGTTTTCCATTAAAGGAACGGGCAAAAAGTTAGCTTCAATTCCTAGCCTGAATCCCCCGAATTCAATTCGGGGGAGTGACTCAAATCAAAGACATCCCCAACTTAGAAAGGAATGTCATCGACATCCGGTTCGCTCGTTGAGCTTTGATAAGTAGGCACCTTGGGTGTCTTGGGCTGAGGTACACTTTCTTTTGCTGCCGGGATTGAGTCCCCAACGCTACTTCCCGCCGACTCAACTGTCGCTGGAGTCTGGGGTAATTTTGTACTAAACGTTGCAGCATTGTTGGGGATGCTGGCAGTGCTGGAACTTGCCCCCTCTAGACTAACTCCCTCGCCCAAAGGATGAATCCTTTGGGCCGTCAATTCGGCGCGTTTTTCTTTGAAACCCTCACGCTCAATGGTGTTCATATTCAAGCGTCCTTCTATGATGATGCGATCGCCCTGGTGGTAATTTTGCTGAATCTCCGCAGCCAGATTCCCCCAGCCCACCACTTTTAAGGTTGCTGGCGGATCTTCGGCTCTTATCCCTGGAAACTGGACAAGCATGTCGGCGATCGCCATGTTGTTATCAGATGTGTAGCGCAGTTGCGGCTCTTGAACAATCTCTGCCATCAAAATGCAGCTATTCATTTATTGCTCTCCAAAAAACAGTAAGGTTAACGATGAAGCGAAAGGTGAGGAAGCAGTTACTCTCCGTTCCCAACTTCTCCTGGGGCTTGTTCGACAAACTCCTGGACATAGGTACGGTACTCCCTCAATGTTGAATCCACCCAATCTCGATCATTACCGTTAGCGAACAAATGTACCAGTGGTTCGCCTGCATCTGGCAAAATCAACACCCAATTTTCATCTTCATGTAGAATCTTCACGCCATCCACCAGTTCTAGGCTTTGGGCTGGGTGAGTTTCTACCAGGTGGCGCATCAGTGCTCCTTTGACCGTCCAAGGGCAGCGAGCTATAGCTGTTTTATGGCAGACGCGGGGCAGTTCTGTCCGCATAAAAGCCAGTGATCGCTCCTGAATTGTCATCATTTCAATCAGCTTCGCAATGCCGAACATAGCATCAAAACCTGGATGCAATTGCGGGAAAATAAAGCCCATATCCCCGCTACCAGCTAACACCACACTCGGATTTTCTCTAGATGCCTCCATCAATGCTGTAGGATTTGCCTTGGTGCGAATCACTTTCCCATCATGGCGACGAGCAATCTGTTCTACTGCACTAGAAGTATGAACTGGTACAACCACTGCGCTCCTGGGGTGAGCTGTCAAAATCATATTGACCATCAGCGCTGTTAAGGTCTCTCCTCGGATGGGAATACCAGATTCATCTACTAAAATCAGTTGTTCTCCATTCGCCGAAACCTGCACACCAATTTTGGCTTTTAGTGCCTCAACAACATGCCCCAACTGAATCAGCAACTGCTCCCGCTCAGCCGTCGAGACAGCTGTCTGTTTCAGGCTAGCATTCAGCACCACTGCATCACAGCCAAATTTAGCCAAAAGTTGCGGCAACACAGCTCCATAAACTGCATAAGTATAGTCGATAATGACTTTCGAGTTGCTATGGCGAATCGCCTCCACGTTTAGATATTTTTCAAAAGCTGTACAGTAGGTATCAATGACTTGACTAGGGTAAGCGACATTGCCGATTTCATCAATTTGCACCCGCCGGAGGTCTTCCTTAAAGTAAGCTCCCTCAATTTTCTTTTCCTGCGCTTTCGAGATGTTAATTCCCTGTTTGTCAATGAATTCAATCAGGATATAGTCAGGTCGATCTGGATGCACCCGTACATGGACACCTCCAACAACAGGGAGAGTCGGTACGACTGTGCGAGTAATGGGAATAGCCGTTGCTTCTAAGTTCTGAATATTAATACCTACAGACATCAAACCAGCGATTAACGAGCGGCTAACCATACGGGAAATGCTACGCTGGTCGCGGGAGACTGTTACCTGAGCCCCCTGCTTTAAGGTAGAACCGTAAGCTGCCCCCAGCTTGACAGCAAATTCTGGCGTGATGTCGATATTGGCTAGTCCTGTGACACCCCGTTGACCAAACAGATTGCGTTGAGCAGTGTTACCCCAAATTAAGTTAATGTTCAACGTCGCGCCAGATTCAATTTGTTTGCTGGGCCAGACGCGCACGCAAGGGTTGATTTGCGATTCCTCTCCGACGTTTGATAAGGAACCTACTACAGCACCTTCTAGCACATGGGCACGACGACCTACATGCGTGCCTCTAGCAACAACACACGCCCTCAAATTCACCTCTTCGCCAATAATTGCCCCATTCCAGATAATTGGGCGTTTGAGATCAGCGTCAGCACCGATTGTGACATTGTCTCCAATTATAGTTCCCGGCTCAATCTGCACTCGTGGTCCAATTCGACAGTTATGTCCAATCAATGCTGGAGTGGCAATCCGAGCGCTCGGATCGATATAAGTATTCTCACCGATCCAAAGATTTGGAGACTGCTCCTCATAGGCATAGTCGAGTTTGACCTTGCGCTGCAAGCAATCGTATTGGCTCTCTCTATAGGCATCCAAATGACCGACATCGCACCAATAACCCTGAGCAACGTAGCCGTACATCGGCTCGTCTTTTTGCAGCAGCAGGGGAAACAGCTCTTTTGAGAAGTCGTATTCTTGATTTTCTGGTAAATACTCTAGAACCGACGGTTCCAGAATGTATATGCCAGTGTTAACTGTATCCGAAAAAATCTCACTGGTAGAGGGTTTTTCTAAAAACCGACGAATGCGGTATTCCTCATCTGTAATCACTACACCAAACTCGACTGGATTGGGAACGCGAGTGAGAACGAGAGTGGCTTTCGACTGCTTTTGTTTATGAAATTGAATAGCTGCACTCAGATCGAAGTCTGTGATACTATCACCGCTAATGACCAAAAAGGTTTGATCGAGGAGTTCCGCAATATTCTTAACGCAGCCTGCGGTACCTAGAGGTTGGTCTTCCTCCACAGCATAGGTCATCTGGACGCCGAAGTCGCTGCCATCCTGAAAGTAGTCGCGCATGACGTCAGGCAAGTAGTGCAGAGTGGCAATGACTTCGGTAATATGATGCCGTTTGAGCAGATTGATAATGTGTTCTGCGATCGGTCGGTTCAAAATCGGCACCATTGGCTTGGGAAGGTCGCAAGTTAGCGGTCTCAGCCGCGTTCCAGATCCTCCAGCCATGAGTACTGCACGCATAAGTCCTCCTGTTTTGAACTCGTCAATGGTTCGAGACCAAAGATTCCTGGTTTGTTAGTCCTTAATTTAGTCTCCTATGTCTGTTAAAACTTAAGATACTCCCACAAGGCACATCCCGTTAGCTACTCTACAATTGAGGAGGGGAGTTTACCAAATACGCTCTCTAGACGAATTTTTTGGTAAAGCTCTCTTTTAAAATAGCTTGCAACTGAGTTACCAGGCGATAGAGGCACCAAATACCCACTATCTGCTGGAACTCATTGAACCGAAGGAAAGTCAGTTGTTCAAGAGGTGTCTGGGATGGGAATCATTGAGCTTGTGTTGGCAGTCGTTTATGCGGGTGGTGCCTGGAAGTTCTGGAGTGGGTTTCACCGGACAGATTTTAGTCAAAATCGGCTTTCTCTGTCATTGTTATGGCCATTTTTGTTAATGACGAACAAGTCCTATCGCCGCAACTTCAACAAGACTCTCAAGGGTTAGGTGTCCTCTCGCTTTGCTGCGTCTACCGCCTAAAGGACGCATTTGGCTAATTGGCGGAACTCAGGAGAGTGCCGGATTAGCTGCTGCACTCTGGGAAATGAGTTTGCCCTGCACCATTTCTGTCACCAC
>JAFAVL010000701.1 GCA_019242465.1 Chroococcidiopsidaceae cyanobacterium CP_BM_RX_35
AGATGACTTGACTCAGTTAGCGAATCGCCGTAGTTTTGATGAAAAACTCAATCGAGAGTGGCGACGTCTAGCAAGGGAGAAAGCTCCTTTATCTTTAATTCTGTGTGATATTGATAATTTCAAGACATATAACGATACTTATGGTCATCAAACAGGTGATGATTGTTTGCGGCAGGTTGCCAGAGTTATCAGCCGTGCTGCGAGGCGTCCTGCTGATTTAGTAGCTCGTTACGGGGGAGATGAGTTCGTGTTGATTCTACCGCACACCAAGATTTCTGGTGCTGCCCAAATCGCTGAAAAAATCTGCTCTGGCGCTAGAGCATTGAAGATCGCTGATGCAAATTCCCAACCTATTACCCTTAGTTTAGGAGTTGCCAACACCTTTCCCTCCCATAAATCCTCTCCTGCTATACTCATTGCTGCTGCTGACTCTGCTCTTTATCAAGCAAAAGAGCAGGGGCGCGATCGTTTAGTTGTGAGAACATGTCCTCCAGCCTAGGCAATGCTGCGGCAGACCATTTTTTAAATACTAAACACGATGTGGTGTAGTATAACCCACTACCATTCTGCTATCTCAGCTATTCAGTAAAACGGTTGTGGCATTAATAACTGCGTTAGCCACGCCAATTAAAAAAAGAGTACCGTTCTGCTTAATTATCGCGAGCCGTATTGCTATATCCTCACAAGAGGATGAACCTGGTACCTTTCTTCGGTTTCTAGTCAAAACTCCAAAAATTCGGTTGTGTTGCACGAGTTTTTGCAACACAACGGACAGGGCTAACGACAGTGCCATAAGCCTTGCCACTGATTCTTGCTACTCCCTTCAAGCTACTTCCCTCACAATGTGATTGGAGAATTGTGTGCACCTCTTCTGACCTGAGCTCACTACGGTAGTAGATTGTGTCAAAGGTATCAGTAAAGGACTGCTGGCAGACAGGGCAGAAGTAACGTTGGCTCCCCTTGCTAGTTCTTCCATGTTTATAGGTCTGATTGTGACCGTAGAGTGGGCAGGGCATAGCTTTCGAGAACAAGGCTAATTTTCTTCTTTTGTATGATAGTCAATCCCACACTTTGCTGACGCACGGTCAAACTATCTCTCTCCTTTAACACTAGTTTACAAACAGCTTCTCAGACTAATTCAGTTTTTGCTCTTTAACAGATACTTTCTTCTTGAAGAGTAAACCACCTAGACTCAGGACAACCAAAGCTTCAGCAGAATTAAAAGTTGGTTCTGGAACGGAGGTAGCTACTGGAGTAACGCTAAAGTTACTGAAATACGCAACATTGACATCATACTCTGTATATCCGGTTATTCTAACGCCACCTCTGGAATAGAATACGTTAACTGATGATGTTCCAGCGTTTCCAGTACCATTAACAGTGTATGTGAAGCCACTGACATCTAAGAACGGCTGGTTAGCAAATAACAGATTATCGTTACCACCAAATCCATCTGGGGAGACGAGACCAACAATCTGTTGCGTAACTCCTTGAAATATTCTGGTTCCGGTTATTCCGGTAATTGTATAAGCATTATTTGCCGGGTTCAAATCACTAGTAGTCAGGGTACCGCTAGCTGAAACAGGTGTTGGCGTACTTCCCAGTCCAGGGAAGGAATATTGAAAATTAAATGTAGCAGCTTCGGCAGGTCTAGCAGTTACTACTGCATAAGTTAAAGCCACTCCAGCAGTAGCAACAGCAACTTTCGGGAAAATCTTTCTCATATCTCTAAAAATCTTTTCCTCTGAACACTTCTTGAATTATCATCGACCTGCTTAGAGTTGTATAGTATGCTTTAATACAATTCGAATCACCGACAAGTTAATCCTTCATTAATCACTCTGGCAAAAGTATAATTAGAGCTAATCTTACGAGTACTGAATGGACGTACAATTATACTAATTGTTGATGACACTAAAGATGTTAAGAAAAGTAAAACTACTGATTGTGTGAAGTACCAGTATATCGGAAACATTGACAAGATTGAGAATGGAATAGTAGCGACGACCACATATGACGTAATCAATAGCGTTCCATTTCCGTTAATTTTTGAAGTGTTCAGGCCAAAAGATCGCCTGAAGCTCTACCAATTGGTTTTTAATTTACTACTCTTAGTTAAGGAATATTAGTGTTAAACTCAGTCAGATAATTAAAAATGTCTGGGATAGTCAAGATTGAGATTACGGAATCTCCTGAAACTCTTAAGATGCTTTTAGCCCAACAGAAAACAGCCACTGGCAAGGAACGAGTGCAAGCGTTGTATCTGCTCAAAACCCAGCAAGTTGAGACCGTACAACATTTGGCAGTAGTTCTGGGTCGCCATCGGTTCACACTACAAAGATGGTTGAGCCAGTATCGCTCTGGCGGAATGAAAAAGATGTTAGAGGTGGGGAAAAGTATAGGAAGAACAGCATTAATTCCCCAAGAGGCAGTCGAGCGTTTGAAAGCAGAACTTAAAGACCCAGAAGGATTTGAAAGCTATAAAGAAGTTAGGCTATGGTTAGCGTCTTGCCTAGGGATTGGAGCTAAGTATGATGTGGTACATAATTTAGTTCATGACAAGCTGAAAGTCAAACTGAAAGTAGCTAGAACTCAAAGTGATGACCAAGAACCAAAAGCCGTAGAAAACTTTAAAAAAGCTCTGTCTGCCAAGGTAAAATCAGCTTGTGGGAAGGCAGAAACACAGCAAAAAAAGTTTAAGGTAGTCCCCTATTGGTGCGAAGATGAAACTCGGTTGGGACTGAGAACAGTGCAGCGACGGAAGTTGACGTTGAGAGGGGTGAAACCGACAGGAGATCTGCAATTTAGGCGAGAAAAATATTATGTGTATGGCGTAGTAGAACCAAAAACAAGAGCTAGCTTTTTTCGTGAAATTTCTCATTTAGATACTACATGCTTTCAGGTATTCATTATCGAGTTTTCTCGCTCTTATCCAGAGGATTTACACATAGTCCGATTGGATAACGGTTCATTTCATACCACGTCGAAACTCAAAGTTCTAGAAAATATAATCTTCCTATTTCAGCCAGCTCACTGCCCAGAACTCAATCCCCTAGAAAGACTTTGGGAATATCTTAATGGCTTTTTGAGGTGGAAGTTATTTAACAATCTGGATGCTCTCAAAGAGAAAGTTAGCAGAATTTTGAACTCCTCTAGTACAAAAACGATAAGAAGTTTGACTGGATGGGAGTACATTCTTTAGGTGCTATCTGTTGCAGACATTTAGCCAAATGATACCGGTGATGAGTAGTTCAGAACTAAACCCCAAATTGTTGCTCAAATGGTGTGCGAATTGGTGGCAATGGGATTTCAGATTGACCTGGTACTGGCAGACAGATTTTATGGAGAAAGCGATTACCCGTTCTTGAATGTGCTAAGGCGATTAAAACTACTTTATATAGTGGCAATTCATAACAATTATGCGGTTTTGATGTTAGGAGAGCAGCGCATTTGCTACAACCGGTGGCGTCAATTTAAGCGAACATTTTTAGATAGGAGTAGTGAAATTCGCTATATTCGAAAGGTTATCTTTGGCAACAGAAGACAGAATCGGTATTGGGAAGTCACTACAGACCCGGATGCCTTTGCCTTGAAACTCTGCCACAATTTCCATGGTAACCGCCTCACTATCACTCATTACCGGGACAAATCCCCTTAGACGCATCGGGCAAAACTGAATGATTTCCTTCAACAAGTCATCGACACAGCAAAAAACAGCAATGATAAACTCTTCTGTAGTAAACATTCTTCCCGCCTTGGCTCTGAGCACTATTTGTTGCTCTCTCAAAGCATAAGCTAGGACTTCCTCCATTAAAAGTCGCACATCGCATTCTCTTCTAATTACTTATGACAACTCAACTAACTGTTGATTCCTGGATCGCCTGCCGAAAGCCGAATCCACAAGCTTCCCTTCGTTTGTTTTGTTTTCCCTGCGCAGGAGGTATATCCGCAACATATAACACATGGTACAATAATTTGCCAACAGAAGTAGAGATTTGTCTAATCCAGCTTCCGGGACGGGGCGTGCGATTCAGGAAAAAGCGATTTACTCAACTCTCGGCTCTTGTGCAAACTCTGGTACCAATCATCCAGCCACATCTGAACATACCGTTTGCTTTCTTTGGTCACAGTATGGGAGCAGTAATCAGTTTTGAAATAGCTCGTCAATTCCGGCAACAGGGCAATCCGGGCCCTGTTCACTTATTTGTCTGTAGCTCTCCTGCGCCGCAACAACCAACCCGAAAACCGCAAATTCATCAGTTACCTGAAGCCGAATTCGTAGCCCAGTTGTGTCAGCGTTACAATGCTATACCGCAGGCGGTTTTACAGGATAACGAGCTGATGCAGCTTTTCTTACCGATTCTCCGCGACGATTTAACAATGCTTGAGACATACGTTTACACAGTAGATAAGCCGCTGAATTGTCCAATCTCCGCATTCGGAGGTTTACAGGATAGGATGGTCAGCGAGTTTGATTTGACAAGCTGGCGAGAACAAACATGTGGCTCTTTCAGGCTACAAATGTTTCCTGGCGATCACTTCTTCTTACACACTGACAAATCGCCCTTTTTAAAAGTGTTAGCTCAACAGCTGTTTCAGGTGTTGGAGCATCTCCCTATTTTTGTTCGAGTGTAGGAGAACCATAACATCTAAACTATTGCTCCACCTACATTCTAGCTATTATCTATCTACATCTGTCATACTAGTTTTGCTTCTCTGGTCCCAAAAACCGATTTAAATCTTCTAAAGGCAGGGAATTTACCTCAGAAGAGTTGGTAGCTATATTCCCACTACTCGAAATTGGCAGTTGATTGAGCTTGGCTATAACCTCATCAGCACTGCTAGGCTTTTCTGGTCTTAGGGTAAATAACATATTAGAACTATTACAGGAAGATTCCGGCTGCTTAACAGCGCAAATTACTATTTGATTTCTCACAGTTCCAGTTACGAGCTGCAGGTTATTTAATTTGCCACCATTCTGAGCTACTATCTGAGTCAGTTGTTGGGAAACTATATAGCAGTGAGCTTTAGGGGTATAGTAGCCCAATGCCGGTTCCCAGATAATTATTGGTGGTGTGATTCGATCGCCTCGACGAGCGATTGTCACAAAGCCGTTACCGTTATGAACGCAGCTAAAGATTGTAACTAGAGGTTGAGCTGCCACCATTTCTACTGAATTAGTAGAGGCGACTTGAGCTTTAGCTATTGTGGTGCTAACACCATAGATGGCAAGAGTTGCCGCTAAAAAAGAACGAGTGAATTTAGCTTCCATGAGCGAGACCTAAACAATTGGGTGAAGGGTTAGTTTGCCATTTCTTAGCTGCCAAGCTAACCCTCTATCATCGACTACTTTAGCTTATACCCAGTAGTCTTTTACTTTGGTTGTTGTTTTGGTGCATTTGGTACAACCATAGTACCGTTATTTACTGCCTGAGTCAT
>JAFAVL010000607.1 GCA_019242465.1 Chroococcidiopsidaceae cyanobacterium CP_BM_RX_35
ATCTTCTCCAGCCAACAATCCTAGGCAATCTATTGCTCTAGAAGTGCTATTCCAGCTAGCAGCAAATACAAAAGTAGATCGGCAGGCTGTCCTAACTTTTAACCTATTGTCTAATGATATTTCTGTATTGGCAGTATCTATTATGACAATTGCTACCCTACACTTGTACTTTTTGGGTAACTCTCCTTATCTTAGTTTTGATCTCAAAGGCTTTTTTTCAAAATTAGCAAAAAAACAGACGAATGGAACAATAGTATCAAAAGAATTTTTTCTTGATGAGGTAGCAAAGACTTCTGAGAGTATGATAGATAAAGACCTTTAAAAAATGGATAAAAGTTCTATTCCCATTGCTCATGTTCAGGGTCGCGATACAATCGGGGAAATCGCTGTCGCGAACTAGTATACAGCGGGATTAATCATAAAAGAATGTACATGAAAAGCGCTATACTTAAGAACAGTTAAGAACCTTCCACATGAGCCATCAAAGACTCCGGGGTACTACAACTATAGCTAAAAGTTTAGTTGTACGGGGGATAGGAGAGTTTTTAGAAACAAATTTTCCGCTCGTCTCTTTCAAGCAGGCTGTTGACTAGACATACTCCAAATGATACTATTAGTACAAATGTATTGGCAGCTTAAGTGAATGCAAATTGCTTACCGCTTCAAGCTAATTCCTACCCCAGAACAGGATGCCCAAATGACATCGTGGTTAGGAATGGTCTGCGCTCATGTCAACTACAACCTTGCCGATCGAATTGACAGTTACAATCAAGGCTTTATTCAAGGTAATTTCTGTGTACTGCGTTCTAGAGCAGTTGCCTGTCCTTTAACATGTTCAGTGGTACGTTCAGCTTCTAATGGCAACCCGTGGAAGGAAGATAAACCCAGTTTAAGAAGAGGGAAAAGTGAGAAGCCCTTTAATCATAAACGCTCTGCTTATGAAGTACAGTCCTCCTCACTGAAGCTGTTAAAACAAACCCGTCCCTGGTATCAATTAGTTAATACTGACGTATTGCAGCAGGCATTGCGTCATTTAGACACGGCATTCAATCGCTTCTTTAGAGGTGAGGCTAAGTTTCCGAGGTTCAAAAGCCGCAGTCAATTCAACTCATTTGAGTTTAAGCCGAGGACCGTTCAACTCAAGGGCAATCATATAATCCTCCCCACGTTGGGAGACATGCGATTCTTTAAGTCTAGAGATATTCCTACTACTTGGGAGGTTCGCGCTGTTACTGTTAGTCGTGCAGCTGATGGTTGGTATGCCAGTATCCTATTACGTGATGAGACTGTACCAAACTTACCTAAGAAAAAACTTGAGGAGCTAAAAACTGTTAATGGAGTTGACCGAGGCATCAAGAAAATTACCGCTGAAGCTAGTGGTACAGTTACACCCAATCCCCAAATTGGTCAACGATTTGAGCGGCTATTGCAGATTCGACAACGAAGATTGAGCCGCAAGAAAAAGGGTTCCAAGAACCGAGTCAAAGCAAGAGTTCGTGTTGCCAGGGTACATCAGAAAATCACAAGAGTTCGGGAAGACTTTCAGTGGCAGCTTGCCAAAAATCTTGCTACAAGCGCCGATGTGATTGGGTTTGAAGACTTAAACATTAAAGGCATGAAAGCCCGTTGTAAGCCTAGAAAAGACCCAGAGACGGGGAAATACCTGAAGAATGGACAGGCAGCTAAAGTAGCTTTGAACCGTGCTATATCAGATGCTGGTTGGTACAATTTGTTCCTTAAGACTAAACATCAGGCGGCTAAACTAGGTAATTGGGTTGTAGAAGTACCAGCTCGTCATTCAAGTCAGGAATGATCGCAATGCCACTATATTAGTCCCAAGAATCGTGAACGGGAAAAGTTCGTTTGTGAGAACTGTAGTCATTACGAAGATGCCGATACAAATGCTGGGAATATAATTGCTCAGCGGACAATAGAAAAGCTTGGAATAGATTCTCTACGGGTGGTCAACCCGAAAGTCATGCCCGTTCCTGAAGTAACAGGAAATCCCAAAAGGAAGGAGAGATCGCTGCCGTTGGGCGGGGAGCCTGGGAACCAAACCAGAAAGGGAGAACGAGTTGTTGCATATATGCAGTTATCTTTGTTCGATTACCTTTCTGGGGAATCCATCCATCTCTATACTACGAAGTGGTTAGTGATGGTGGATGTCAATTCCTTTGCTCTGTTTCTTTTGTTGATCGTTCACATGCGAACTAAGCACCATAATCCAAAGTGTTCAGCAACCTGCGGGTTAACTGGATTTAAGATAGCTAGGAAAATCTTAGACGAGAATGGTTTACCAGGGCTACCTATCCAGAACGACTTCAGCATTAAAACGGCTTTCTACAGGCCCCAGGAGGGGAAGCAAGGGACTATACACCTGCCACCGCATATTTACGCAGGAGCATCTTTATATGCTGTAGCCATCAGTGCTCACGAATGCGGTCACGCGCTCCAGAGCTATTACGGTCGTTCTCATTTTTCGTCCTGTAGGTTTGCTCTTGCCCTGTTTTTGCTCTGCATTGGGACGACCCTATTTTTAGCTAACGCTTGGGTTGCTCTTGTAGCAGGTCTGAGCGGACTCTGGTGGACAATAGGGACTTTACAGGATGAGTCCGATGCAACCCGACGCGGTATTTCAAACTTGATGAAACAGGGACTGATAGAGGATCTAGAACTAGATACGGTTAAGCAATATTTAAAAGTTTCTTTTATCAATTATTTGCAAGCCGCTCTTCTATTTGCTGGTATCTGGTTTGTTGTTGTGTCATATGTCATAGGGGCTGACTGAGCAATGCTAACTGAGGATTAGAGGCGTGATTTAATCCTCTATTTGCCGGACATCTTGGTACTTTCTGGTATTTTTCCACAATTCTAAGTCATGTTATTATCTATACATTTGTGTAATAACTTATGCTCAATGTAGTTGAATAGACAATTATGGTTACAGCGTTAAAGGTTCTGGCATCTAGCTGTTATATCCCCTGTACCTAGATTTAACCACTGGGCTTGTTATAACAACTTGTCAAGCCTCCTCCATAGGACGCGTGATCCCCCTTGGGGCAGCGCTTCGCTATCGCGCCGCTTGGGGTCGAGTGTGCTCTACTGCCTACGGGGTGGAGGTTTGGGGGATTCGAGCTGCTGCTGCTCCATCAATGACTCTACATCGTCAAACGCTGATTTCCCGAAGTAAACTGCCTCCTCTTCCACTGGACTCAGCATGGCTAGAGCTGCTACAGCCCCCCGAACTTGCTCCGGTCTCACTTCCAAGTACTTCTGCAATTCATCCAACGTGCGGTGGCCGCTCACCTCTTGAATAATCCGCAGCGGGATGCCAGCATCGCTCATCTGCGTTAGCGCGGTGCGTCGGAAGCTGTGGGTGCTGACACCTTCGAGCCTGACGCGCTTACATGCCTCTCGCAAAAGCCAGGATGCCGAGTCAGCCAACAGATGTTCTCGACCGTGGCGACCGGGAAACAAGAACCCGTGTGGGTCGGGCGGCTGATACATCTCCAGCCGTCGCCTTAAATCCTCCAACACTGGGATGGTGCGCGTCGCCAACTTGCCCTTGGTAGCACCTTTGCGGATGATTAGTTCTGGTCGCACGAGTCCTTTGGTGTCGTAGACATCCGCTGTCCTCAAGGTGCAGGCTTCATTGATCCGACAGGCTGTATACAGACAGATGCCGAAAATAGCGCGATCGCGGTGATTCTGTAGTCCCTGGCTAAATAGCAACTGGAGCTCTGCCTGGGTAAGAATTTTCGCTCTGCCGTGCCTGTCGATTTTCATCCCATAGTTATTAAGGTCATATTTCCACGCTACACCTAAGAAGGCTCTCTTCGTCCCCTGTCCGGCTAAGGAAGGCGGGACTGGATGACAGAAGCGATTGCTCTTGTTATCCCGACTCCAGATGTTTTCGGCAAAGTTTAGCAACTCCAACGAGAGGGAGCTAGCCAGTAGTTGTGGGGCAGCTCTGTCAGCTGTGGAAACAGCAAGTAGGCACCTAGGAGATAATCGATCACATTTTCCAGTGCCGCGATCCCAGTAAAAGCTTTGAGTCGCTCCAAGGCGTGCAAAAACACCTCTTCCCGTTTGCGTCCGATGGTGTAGTAGTCTTTTTGGGTAGAAGCGGTCAACGGAATGGATGTGGCGTGATAATTCCACAGCAAACAGCACTCGCGCAAAGACAGTTGAGCTGTGGCAAGTAGCAAGGCGGCACGATAAAAAAGACCAGAGCGCCTCAGCATGTAGGGATGAACAGGAAATGGTAGACCAGCAATCTCCCCAGCTTGTTGAACGATGTGGTGCAAAGAGCGAGCGCTCAGTCGTTGTTGTCTTTCGCTCTCCAAGAGCCAATCGGTGACGCGCAGTTGTTCGAGTTGTTGCAGTTGCTCAATTTCGGCTGGACATAAGGGCTGGAGATTA
>JAFAVL010000604.1 GCA_019242465.1 Chroococcidiopsidaceae cyanobacterium CP_BM_RX_35
TTATCACCTTTCTTTTTGCCATTTATGCAAGAGTATATGCTGATGACAAGTTAGCAGAAGTACTGGCATCTCATTTAATGCTGCTCAATAGATGGCGAGTTTCATCTGCGGCAGCCTTCATCGCCTGCTCTGAACCCAGCCGCCCCGTGAAGGCAGCACTGAGATAGCGCTGCAAAATATCCGATGCCTGCTCGTATTGGGGAATGGGCGGACGTAAGACAGCGCTTTCTACAATCCTTAATAAAGATGGGTAGTAGCTGTATTTGGCAACTATTTGCGGGTCATTAAACAGCGATCGCCGACTGGGAACATAACCTGTCGCCAAAATTAACTGGCGCTGTATTGTCTCACTGGTGAAAAACTTAACGACTCTCCAGGCTGCCTCTGGGTGTTTCGTGGTTTTAGCTATACCTAAGCCCCAACCACCCAAGCAAGCACCACTACTCTTGCCTGGGGCATGAACCATCGGCTTAATTGCAAACTTGCCTCGAACTGGTGATTCGGATGCACTCCCTAAAGGCCAAAAGTATGGCCAATTACGCATAAACACAGCGTCCCCACTTTGGAACAAGCGACGGACTTCTTCTTCACCATAGGTGGTGACACCAGCAGGAGAAACGCCTTGCTGAATTGTGCGGCGTAAAAACTCGACCGCCTGCAATGCCGCGGGTCGATCTAATCCAACAGCGCTTGTTTTAGGGTCAATCCAAAAGCCACCGTAACCCTTCAGTACTTCCACAAACGTTGCTGCTACGCCTTCATACTGTCTCCCTTCCCATAGATAACCCCACCTAGCACGCTTCTGCCCCTGCAACTCCTGAGAAGTTTGCATCAATTCTGTAAAAGTTTCTGGCGGCTGGGCTTTGGCTTGCTCTAGCAAATCTTTGCGGTAATACAGCATCCCCACATCTGAGCGCACAGGAATCCGGTACAGCCTACCTTGATAGCGCCCACCATTCACATCCTCAGGCATAAACTCTGCCAGTTGTGCTGGGGAAATCCGGTTAGATAAGTCCAGCAGCCACCCAGCAGCAGCAAACTTGGGCGTCCAGATAACATCCATGTAAACCAGATCGTAGGGCGAGTCACCCAACAAAAAGGCAGAGGTATAAAGCTGTTCTACTAAATCAGTAGCGTTTGGTCCTTCAACTAGGTTGAGCCGAATGTCTGGATTTTGAGCCTCAAACTCCTTAACCAAGGGTGCCCACTGTGCGACTTCGAGGGCATTGATTAAAACTGTGACTGTAACGGGTTGCTGCGTTAGTCCTGGTTGGTTGAACAGAAACTTAGTACTTAAGCACAAGGCAATCAGGAGCCCCAAGAGGAAAGCAAAACCTAGTTTCCACTGCTTGTTGCTCATGGAATTATCCCTGCTCCCTCTTTGGTCACGACCTAGATGGTAGGAAAAATGGCTTTGTTGTGGGTTGACCGGAATCAACATTATGTGCTGACCACCATTTCTGCATGGCGATTCCCAAGCCGATGGCAATTAGGACAGCAAAGACACTGACTTGCACCAGCCGACGCAGCTTCTGTCGGCGGGCTGATCGTTCGCGCATTCTATCAGCTACACCACGAACGCTTGTGCCAATTCCTCTCGTGTCTTTGCTTTTCATAAGCTGCTGCAATAATAGCCAGCGCTGAACTCAAACGACTATAACATTATGCGATGCTCATAGAAAGATTTAAGGAATCCTATGCTCAGGAAAATCCAGTAAGGTAGGTTGGTAGGGTTAAACAGCATAAATGTTTTTGGGTGGGAGTAAAGATTATGCCCAAAGCCCCCATCATTGATTTTGAGCGAGCTTACACATTGCAGCTATGTCTCTATCCCTACAATTGTTTCCAACACCAGCACTACTAGAACAGGAACACCATCTTGCCGGACAGCAGCCTGACAATCTCTGTGGTCCTTACTGGGCAGCAATCCTTTTACGAGCCCATGGCTTTACCAATTTAGATGTTGAACAGATAGCCTTGACGGCAGGCTCAGTTTTGCCAATTGGTGATCCTGCCACCTGGCTACCACTAGGAGCCAGTTCGCGGCAGGACTATCGCCTGCCATTGCCCCAGACAGAGCAAGCTAAGGAAGCAGGTACAGCAGTTGCAGGGCTAATTGACGCAGTTTCAAGCGCTGCAGAGGGACGTTATGTGTTAGTACCGCTACGTGCTGTATGGTCTCCGGAGCGAGTGGAGGCTTTGATGGCTCTGTGCTGGGAGCATCCTAAGTGGGAGGCAGTACCCCTGTGTAACCTCCGCACTGGTCATTTGTGGGGTTCGCGTCTTTTGCTGAGCGATGTCATTGCATACCTGAACGGGAAAGAAATTACCATCCCCGCAGTCGATTGGGATACTGGTCACTTTCTGACGATAGCGGGAAATGTTGAGGGACAAGCGCGATCGCTCATCCTTGTCCGAGATACCTACCCAAGTTTTGGTTGGGATGGTTATCATCTACAAAGTGCCTCAGCGATCGCTAATGCACTCAACCGCAACGATGGTCACGAGGGCGGTGTCTTGCTCTTCGTTGCAGCTGGAAACAAAGCTGAGGTAGAACGCCGAGCCCAAGAGAGAGGATTTGCCATCCGCGAATGGGACAACGGGACACCCAAAGATTAGTTTTTCGGTGTTAATTGTCGAGTAGGTCCTACCTACGCAAACGGAGAGTGACAATATCTTTCACAATGGGTTGGTGGCCACTGGATTTCACCTGATTGCATTTGTGATGGTGATGGTTAGACAGTATCTGAGTATTGGATTCATAAGTGCATAACACCCTCTAGAGAAGTAAAGTTTGATAAAATGTGATTTTGATTACTTGCAAAAAATTCTTTTTCATATTAAATAATATTGGTTGTGTTGCAAAAAAAATTTTCAAACGCTAAATAAATGATTGTAGTATTCATATTTTAACACTTTACTT
>JAFAVL010000769.1 GCA_019242465.1 Chroococcidiopsidaceae cyanobacterium CP_BM_RX_35
ACACTGATATGGGACCCGGCTGCGTTCTGCTGCCGTTTCTCCCCAACGCCGACCGATAAACCGCTTGATACTGAAAACCGTATTTTCAGCATTAGTTACGGCTTGCCGCTTTGCCAATTCACCAACTAAGCGCTCGCTACCCTTGCCAAATCCTACACTACTTGGCGTTGTGCGCCCGCCTTCTGAGTTGGCAATGACTGCTGGTTTACCAGCCTCTAAAATTGCAACACAACTATTGGTAGTGCCTAAGTCGATACCAATGACTTTTTCCATAGCTTAGTAATTGCGTTGCTGCTATCAATCCCACGGTAAAAAGCTGATGAACGAGTTGCCAGTTAATACTCAGGTTCTACTTGATGAAGAATGGGGTTGTGGGGCGGCAGTATGATTTGCCTGTACCCCACACCCTATTTTGATCCGCTCTCTACTTAACTTTCAGTTTCTGCTGCCGGACTAGGAGAGTTTTCTTCGGTTAAGAGAGCAGGAGCAGCAACTTTAACCATGGCATGACGTAAGACGCGATCACCCAGGAAATAACCCCGGACAAGCTCTTCCAACACTGTCCCTTCAGGGTGCTCATCTGTTGGTTGCCGCATCACAGCTTCATGCAAATTGGGGTCAAACTCCATGCCCTCAGGTCGCATAACTGAGACACCCAGGCGCTTCAAGGTATCAACCATCTGCCTATAGACGCTTTGATAACTTCGATGAATGTTAATCTCAGCCTCAGTTTCTGGTTTCAAATGCGCTCGCGCCCGCTCAAAATTATCGACCACTGGCAGCAATTCAGCGATCGTAGCGCTCTTGACCTGATGTTCCAGCTCTTCTTTCTCTTTCAGTGTCCGCTTGCGGAAATTCTCGAAATCTGCGGCAATCCGCATGTATTGACCACTGCGCTCTTCTAGAGCTGTTCTGAGAGACTCTACCTGCTTAGCCAATTCTGACAAAGCTGCTTGGGATTCTGCCTCGGCTACGGCATTTTCCTCTCCTGTCATGACTGCCTCAACATTGGGTTGTGCTGCCTCTTGGCGCTCGGGCTCTGTAACTTCCTGATTCAAATTCGTTTGAGCTGCTGTTGTATCGCTCGCCATGGCTCGCTTTTCCTCTGAGCTATCACCCTGTCCGTGTGCCGTGTTGTCTATCTGCTTTTCCTCGTCCATATTTCTCTAGCTATAGAATGCCCGGCTTCCTAATTCGATCGATCAGTTTGGCGTCAAAAAGACAGAATTCGGGATTTCTGATCTATATATAGCAATTTTGACTAGCGATTTTGCTGAAATAGCAATTTTGCCTCAGCGTTTTGGGAATACTCTAGATGGAACCGGAATCTAGAAATGCTCAAGATATCCATTACTTATGGTTAACTCCTCATCACAGCGACGCGCCCTCATAGTCAAGAATGACTTTCCGGCTTTCGGCAACAAGCTGATTGAGGCTGGATATGTGAATCATGAGCAAATGAAGCACGCAGTTGCAGAAAGTCGCACAACCGGGAAACCGCTGACGGAGGTGCTAAAAGCCTTATCTGGACGACAACTGCCTCCCGATCTGTTGAGACAGTACAAGAAGCAGCAATTATTTGAACTGAAAATTCTTTACGGCGTCGAATTTATTGATCCCGAACTTAAACAAGTTGCTGACCATCAGGTAGAACAGCTGATTGATAGCTTGATTCCGATAGAAGTTTGTCAGCGCTATCGTTTATTGCCGCTCTCGAAGAGCGAGCAGCCACCTTCCGTCTTAGTGGCAATGGTGAATCCGGATAATCTGGAGGCTCAAGACGATCTAAAACGGATTCTGCGCCCCAAAGGTCTGGAGTTGCAGCGCATAGTGATTGCCCTGGAAGATTACCTACAGTTGATCGACAAATACCGGGAAGAGCACGGTAAACGCCAAAAGCTGCTGGAACTCCAAAAGGCGGTGGATGTCAAGGCGGATCTAGAGGAGCTAGAGTTTCTTGCCGATAAAGTAGCCGATGAGCTTGATGATGACCTGAGTGAGGCGATGAAGGGAGCTGAGGATGCTCCCATTATTAGCCTTGTTAATAAAATTCTCGCTAAAGCACTGCAAGAGGAAGTTTCCGACATCCATATAGAGCCTCAAGAAGAGAGCTTACGCATCCGATTCCGCAAAGATAGTGTGCTGCGTCAGGCGTTCGATCCGTTGCCTAAAATGATTATCCCCGCAGTCACGGCCCGCTTCAAAATTATTTCTAACCTAGATATCGCTGAACGGCGCATGCCCCAAGATGGTCGTATCCGTCGGCTATATCAGGGTCGTAAAATTGACTTTCGCGTCAGTACCTTACCCAGTCGCTACGGGGAAAAAGTGGTGCTGCGGATTCTAGATAACTCGGTTACGCAACTTGGCTTAAATAAACTAATTAGCGATCCAGAGAGTTTGGTCATTGTACAGGAAATGGTCAGCCGCCCTTTCGGTCTGATCCTAGTGACAGGACCAACTGGTTCTGGTAAGACGACGACACTGTATTCGGCTTTGGCAGAACGCAATAGCCCTGGCATCAATATCAGCACTGTAGAAGACCCGATTGAGTACACTCTACCTGGTCTGACACAAGTGCAGGTGATTCGGGAAAAGGGACTAGATTTTGCCCTAGCACTGCGGGCTTTCTTGCGGCAAGATCCGGACGTGCTGCTGGTGGGTGAGACTCGGGATTCTGAAACAGCCAAAACGGCAATTGAGGCAGCTTTAACTGGGCACTTGGTGCTAACAACGCTACATACAAATGATGCTGCCGGAGCAATTGTGCGCCTAGAAGAAATGGGTGTCGAGCCGTTCATGGTTTCCAGTTCCCTAATTGGAGTCTTGGCACAGCGCTTGGTGCGGCGCGTTTGTGCCGATTGTCGCGTCGCCTACACACCTAGCTCAGCGGAACTGGCTCACTTTGGTCTATCGGCTTCCCAAGGAGTGGCACTCACTATATACAAAGCCAATACCCTGCACCCAGAAGAAGTCCAAGCAGCTAAAACCAAAGGTCAGCTCTGCTCGAAGTGTCATGGCGTTGGCTATAAGGGGCGGTGTGGGGTTTATGAAGTGATGCGGATGACCGAGCGGCTGCAAGGCTTAATTACTGAAGGGGCACCAACGGAGCGGATCAAGGAAGTGGCGGTCGAAGAGGGTATGAAGACTTTGCTGGCTTACAGCCTCGAATTGGTGCAACAGGGTCATACGACCTTGGAAGAGGTCGAACGCGTAACATTTACCGATTCTGGTCTAGAGGCAGAGCTGAAAGCAAAGCGGAAGAGTTCTCTAGAATGCCGGACTTGTCATGCAGAATTAAAACCAGAGTGGCTAGAGTGTCCCTACTGCATGACGGCACGGTTTCAGGAGTAGGGGATGGGGAGGCAGGGGGGACTCGGGGTCCCCTTTGGGGATAGGGGGGAGAGGGGGCAGGGGGCAGGGGGGCAGGGAGAGAATATTATCTATATCATTGTTTTGCTCTATGAGTTTTACATTTAATGCAATCGCTTGTTAAGGAGATGAACATATGGAATTAATGATGGAAGACTTGATGGAGCAGGTGATCGAAAAAGGCGGCTCAGACCTTCATGTCTCGGCTGGTCTACCACCTCATATCCGCGTCAGTGGTAAATTAACTCCGACAGAACACGAACCGTTGACGCCAGAGCAGTGCCAGCGACTGATCTTTAGCATTTTGAACAACACCCAGCGCAAAAATCTAGAGCAGAACTGGGAACTCGATTGCTCTTATGGCATTAAGGGATTGGCTCGCTTCCGCGTCAATGTCTATAAGGATCGCGGTGCTTATGCTGCTTGTCTCAGAGCGCTGTCTTCTAAAATTCCCAGTATGGCTAGCCTGAATTTGCCAGAGATTGTCCGAGAAACCTCTGAAAAGCCAAGGGGATTAGTGCTGGTGACAGGACCAACAGGCTCTGGTAAGTCAACAACCTTGGCTGCCATGATCAACAACATTAACCTGACACGAGCCGAACACATTCTCACTGTTGAAGACCCAATCGAATTTGTCTATGAATCAGTTAAGAGCATCATCCACCAGCGTCAGGTGGGGGAAGACACAAAAAGCTTTGCCAATGCTCTAAGGGCTGCTCTACGGGAAGACCCAGATGTCATCCTTGTCGGTGAGATGCGTGACTTGGAGACAATTTCTCTGGCAATCACTGCGGCAGAAACTGGTCACTTAGTATTTGGCACTTTACACACGAGTTCGGCAGCACAGACTGTAGACCGGATGGTTGATGTATTTCCTCCAGAGCAACAACAACAAGTTCGCGTCCAGTTATCTAACTCTCTAATTGCTGTATTCAGTCAGACTCTCGTGCCAAGAAAAGACCCCAAACCAAATCAGTTTGGGCGAGTCATGGCTCAGGAAATTATGATTGTGACTCCCGCGATCGCTAACCTCTTACGGGAAGGCAAAACTGCCCAAATCTACTCTGCGATTCAAACCGGAGGCAAATTGGGGATGCAAACCCTAGAAAAGGTTTTAGCAGATCTGTATCAAGCAGGAACCATCTCTTTTGAATCGGCAATGGCTAAGACTTCTAGACCAGATGAACTTCAGCGTCTCATTGGTGGTGTTCCTCCTTCAGCTTCAGGTGCCAAGCCTGGTGCCTATGTCAGATAAAACCTCGCTAATCCCCTACTTCCCTACTCCCTAGCCATGCCAACCTACGTTGCTCGCGTTCGCGATTCTAAAGGAAACGCCAAGAAAGAGAAAGTTGTTGCCGAAACACCAGGACAAGCTCGTTCGGCTCTTAGACAACAAGGTTTTTTCATCCAAGAAATCAAACAAGCTCAAAGCCTCAGCCTCAAAAGTGATATTGACCTATCGGGAATTCAGTCAGCCCTGACGGGTGTTTCTGTCAAGGATAAAGCCGTTTTTTCGCGTCAATTTGCAGCTTTGGTCAATGCTGGTGTGGCAATCGTGAGAGGGCTCGGCTTGCTGTCGGAGCAATGTCGCAATCCCAAAATGAAAAAAGCCCTCTCGGAAATTAGCTCTGACGTTCAACAAGGCGTCAATCTCTCCGAGGCAATGCGTAAGCATCCTCAGTGCTTCGATAATCTTTACGTCAGCATGATCCAAGCGGGTGAAGTTGGGGGCGTTCTAGACGAAGTCCTAAACCGATTAGCCAAGTTGCTAGAGGATGTGGCAAAACTACAGAACCAAATTAAGTCAGCCATGGCTTACCCAACTGTAGTCGGTTTACTCGCCATTGCTATCTTTATCGGCATGACCGTGTTTCTGATCCCAATCTTCGCTGGCATTTTCAAACAACTAAACGCCCCATTACCAGCGCTAACGCAGTTCATGCTGGGTGTCAGCGAGGTCCTAAGAAGTTGGAAGCTTGTTGTTGTCATTGGCTTGGTGATTGCGGCAACCATTGCTTATCGGATGTACTACAAAACACGAGTGGGCAGAGAAACAATCGACCGTCTTTCTCTAAAGGTGCCCTTGTTTGGTGACTTGATTCAAAAAACAGCCGTAGCCCGTTTCAGCCGTACATTTGGGGCTTTGACTCGTTCTGGTGTGCCAATTCTCACTGCCTTAGAAATTATTCGGGATACAGCAGGAAACCAGGTGATTGCCAATGCAGTAGACGCCTCGCGGCGAGACATTCAACAGGGCGGCATGATCAGCATCGCTTTAGAAAAAGAAAAAGTCTTCCCTGTCATGGCAATACAGATGATTTCTATTGGTGAAGAAACAGGTGAGTTAGACAAAATGCTAGGGAAAGTTGCCGACTTCTACGAAGATGAGGTCGAGCAAGCAGTGAAAGCTTTAACCAGCATCATAGAACCTCTGATGATTGTAGTTCTAGGGGGAATGGTGGGGATGATTCTACTCTCAATGTATCTGCCGCTATTTAGCGTCTTTGACCATATTAAATAGATTTGTCATAGGCAGAGGGCTGACAACGTTGAACTATGCCTGTTAAACAATCAGATTACGAAGAGTTACTGGCGGAGTATAGCAATAACCTAGCGGCGATCGCGCTTTTGAAGCAACATCGTCCTTATCTAGAGCTGCTCCCCAGTTTGCGCCGACCAGCAGAAAGCGCAATCGTCATTACCTTACCGATTGTGCGCCTGCGGCATACGACCTCTGTCACCAGAGGCAGTATCGTCATAGCGGCAAAATCCGCAACTTGTCTGCCTTGCGACATTGCAATTTTGATGTGTGACCCAGAGTGGAAAATCAAAACTGGGGTTGAGATTCTTGTCTTCATTCACCGTCCTCAAGAGGACTTTTCTGATCTGTTGGGACGCTGGCGACAGACTCAGATTTTGTTGGACAAAGAGTACGAGTGGTTAATGCCCAGACGCTACCAGCATGTCATGAGTGAGGGGGATAACACGCTTCATCCTCTGTTCGTTGTGTTTTCTGAGACACCAGAACGAATCAAACGGGGTTTAGAAGGAGCGCATCTTCCGTTTGTGGTTGAAGTGGGTCCCCTTCCTTGACTCCTACGCCAAAGTTAAGCGAAACTTACAAATGACTGAAGTGTACGTTCAGGCAACTGCTAAATTTTGTTAAGTTTTGACTATATGTAATTCGATAGATGGAACATTAGTTAACAACTGGCAAGTTAGTACGTAAACGCAGTAGAGTGGGCTACCTGTTAAGGTAGTACAAAACTAGTAGGTTAGTTAAAAGAGTCCTATCTTGAGTTAGATAAGAGCATGGAAACGCTGGAGTTTGTAATTTTTCCAGATGGTCGGGTACAAGAAAAGGTAACTGGCATTGTGGGTGCCACCTGTACTGAGGTTACAGCTCGAATAGAAGCTGAGCTAGGGCAAGTTCTCAAAATTGAACAAACCTCAGAATTTTTTGCAGCAGCGCTGCAACACTCTACCGTTGCGACGACCCATTCAACATTTAGTGAGTGGTAAGTTTTTTATTTAGTCTCGTTTGATTTATTTACACAACCAACATGTCACACTTTAGCCAAATTAAAACTCAAATCCGCAATCTTGACTTCCTAAAAACTGCTTTAACTGACCTGGGAGTTGAATGGAAAGCTGGTCCGAAAGCGGTACGTGGTTATCGAGATCAAACCCG
>JAFAVL010000119.1 GCA_019242465.1 Chroococcidiopsidaceae cyanobacterium CP_BM_RX_35
TATGAATCAATAGCACAAAAAGCCCAACGCTAATAGCTAGCTCTAAACTGACCAGTAACCGTTGGGCGCGATCGCGCAACCTCAAGAGCTAGCTCCTGATTATTTGCTAGAGCAAGTTAGCGCTCAGAACCACCGTTAAGCCAAGAAAGATCACAGTAAGCGTCCAAGTAACCCGGTTCAAAGTGGTTTCTGCGCTTTTAGTGCTACTGAACAACTGGGCTTGCCCGCCGATAGCTCCCACTCCATCTCCCTTGGGGCTATGCAGCAATACCAAAATAATCAAGCCCAGGGCGGAGAACGACCAGATTGCTTCTATTACGTTGTTAATCGTCATGAGATAAATAATAACTGCCTACCATCTCTAATGCTAAGCGGAAACTCCTACTTGTGAGCGATTGACTTGAATTTCGTATTCCGGTGGTGCCAGCAAAGACTGACCAGTCATCTCGACTGGTTGCGGCAGTTGCAAAATCTCTAGGATTGTTGGGGCAATATCACAGAGACGGCCGTCTGAGCGCAGAGTAACATCTGCACCACGTCCAGGAATTTTTGTTCCTTCTCCTTCAATCAAGATCAAGGGAACTGGATTGGTTGTGTGAGCTGTCCAGGGATTACCTTTTTCATCTCGCATGTATTCGACATTTCCGTGATCGGCAGTGATAATTGCAGTCCCTCCGACTTGACTAACGCTCTTTAGGAGGCGTCCCAAACAGCGATCGACAGTTTCAACTGCTTGCATTGCCGCTGGAATCTGCCCTGTGTGTCCTACCATATCTGGGTTGGCGTAGTTGATCACGACAAGGGAGTAAATGCGTTTTTGGATAGCCGCAGTCACGACATCAGTGACTGCTTCAGCTGACATCTCTGGAGCCCGGTCATAGGTAGGTACCATCGGACTCATAACTAATTCCCGGTCTTCCCCCTCAAATGGCTCCTCCAGCCCACCATTAAAGAAGTAAGTGACATGAGCATATTTCTCTGTTTCAGCGGTGCGAAACTGCTTGAGACCATGCTTAAAAATCACTTCCCCTAAAATGTTACTCAAGTTCTGAGGCTCAAAAGCGACTGCAACTGGCAAGTCTAGCTCGTACTGAGTAAAAGTGACAAAAGACAGGGGCAGAATTTGTTTGCGGTCAAAGCCATCAAAGTCTTGAGCCACTAAAGCTTTGGTAAGTTGTCTGGCTCGGTCTGGACGGAAGTTAAAAAATATCACTCCATCCCCTGGTTCAATTGCCCCAGAGGCAATTCTTGTTGGGATGACAAACTCATCTGTCACTTCGGCATTGTATGAGACTTGCAAAACTTCAACAGCAGAGCGACCATCTCCTGGCGCATCCTGGGTCATCACATTGTATGCACGCTCAACTCTGTCCCAACGTCGGTCTCGATCCATAGCGTAGTAGCGACCGCTAATGGTAACAATGTGCCCGACTCCAATCTGGTCAATGTAGTCTTGAATTTGCTTAATTGCTGCTAAACCATCTGTTGGGGATGTGTCGCGACCATCTGTGATGGCATGAACGCAAACTTGTGAAATTCCTTGAGCTTTGGCTAAGTCAAGTAATCCTAACAAATGGCTAATATGGGAATGGACTCCACCTTCAGAAGCTAGCCCAATTAAGTGCAACTTGCCATCCCGGTTCTGGACATCCTGGCAAGTTTGCACAAGGGCAGGGTTATGCAGCAGGGAACCGTCTTCAACTGCCTCTGAGATGCGAACTAACTCTTGCGGAACAACTCGTCCAGAGCCAATATTTAAGTGACCCACTTCCGAGTTGCCCATTTGCCCTTCTGGTAAGCCAACCGCTCTACCAGAGGTGCGGATGAAGGCTCGTGGATAAACGGTCCAAATGCTGTCCATTACAGGTGTATTGGCAGCAGCAATGGCGTTTCCATCTGTCTCCTCACGGTAACCCCACCCGTCTAAAATGACTAGCACCACGGGAGAGACAGGTGTTTGCATCATAGCAAATCGCCCTTTACTCTATTTTTTGTAACAATATCACCGCCGATCATACCACTGCAACTCGATCATGGAAGATGATTTTTGTCTAGTTTTTGTTTATATCTCTTGCTTTTATTAAACTTTGATGCCTGCCAAAAGCGAGTTATGGGGTGGGGATCGCTGATGAAGCAGAGCCTATTTCCGTTTAGCTGTAGCCTTAGCAGCTTTCTTAGCAGCTTTCTCGGCAGTGATCGCCGCTAGCCTAGCTTGCTCTTTTTCTTCAGCAATTTTATCCAAATAGTAGTGATAATTTCCCTGATAGATGCGGAAGTCACCGTCTCGGATCTCCACAATCTTGTTGGCGACTTGGGAGATAAAGTAACGGTCGTGAGAAACCACGAGTACCGTGCCATCGTAATGCTGAATTGCTTCTTCTAGCATTTCTTTTGCTGGAATGTCTAAGTGGTTAGTCGGCTCGTCCAAAATCAGGAGATTGGCTGGACGCAGCAGCATTTTTGCCAAGGCGAGGCGGGCTTTCTCGCCCCCACTCAGAGACACCACTTGTTTAAACACTGTGTCACCACTAAATAAGAACTGTCCTAACAGCGTCCGGACTTCTTCATTCTTCCAGTCAGGTACTTCATCGTGGATGGTTTCCATCACAGTTTTATCAGGCTGTAGAGCTTCTGCCTGATTCTGCTCAAAGTAGCTGGGGATCACGTTGTGATTGCCTAATTTGACGCTGCCTTCAGTGGGTGGTTCTAAACCCATCACTAGACGCAGCAGGGTAGATTTGCCAGCACCGTTAGGACCAAGAAAGGCAATGCGATCCCCACGCTCAATCAGCAGATTCGCGCCTAAAAACAGAATCTTGTCATCGTACATATGTACCAAGTCTTTCAGCTCTACTACATCTCGACCGCTACGAGGTGCTGGGGGAAAGCGGAAATGCAGGGTTCTCAACCCAGCTTGTGGTGCTTCAACTCGGTCAATTTTTTCTAGTTGTTTCTCACGGCTCTTGGCTTGGGTGCTGCGAGTAGCACTGGCTCGGAATCGATCGACAAAGACTTGCTGTTTGGCTATTTCCTTTTGCTGGCGTTCGTAAGCACTCTGCTGGGCTACGAGCCCTTCTGCTTTTTGCTGAAGATAGGCGGAGTAGTTGCCTAGGTAGGAGTTAGAAATGCCGCGTTCGGTTTCGACAATCTGAGTGCAGAGGCGATCGAGAAACTCCCGATCGTGAGAGACAATCACCATCGGAGTCGTTAGCTGTTTGAGGTAAGTTTCCAGCCACTCGATGGTTTCTAAATCCAGATGGTTAGTGGGCTCGTCTAGCAGCAATATATCCGGCTTTTGCAGCAGGATTTTGCCCAAACTCATGCGCATCTGCCAGCCACCACTGAAGGCACTCACGAGGCGATCGCCATCTGATGGTTCAAATCCCATCTCTGGTAAAATCTTCTCGATTTGTGCCTCTAAGCCATAACCATCTAGGGCTTCAAAGTGACGTTGGAATCTATCTAGCTTGTGTATCAGGCGGTCTAGCTGCTCTGGGTTGGCAGCCTCCATCTCTCTTTGCACCTGCAACAGCGATTGCTGTGTCTGATTCGCTTCTTCAAAGACTGTCCAAAATTCTTCTCTGACCGTGCGCTTGGGGTCTACTTCAAATTCTTGGGTGAGGTAGGCGATGTGCAAGCTAGCTGGACGGATGACTTCTCCAGCAGTGGGTTCAATTTCCCCAGCAATGATTTTGAGTTGGGTAGATTTGCCAGCACCGTTGACGCCAACTAAACCGATGCGATCGCCCGGTTTAACTTCCCAGTTGACATCCTTGAGGACTTCGCCAGTTGGATAGATTTTACTGATATGTTCGAGCCGCAGCATGACTATGTCTCCAAGATCAAAGGGAGGATACACAAGGGTACCAGCGACAATCTTAACAAAATTTAAATTACTTCACTGCTAGTGTCAGTCTTCAGCAAATGAAAGTTAGGCTTGAATCAGGCAAAGGAGAAGCAGTACATCCCTAACCAGTTTCAGAAGACTGCAAAAGCGGAGTGACGCTATGACGCAACTACTCAGTAAGCCAACAGATCAAAGCATTACTCTGTCTGGAACCTGGGAGCATTTCAAATCAATTCAACGAGGGTTTGAAAATACTCCAGGTGCCAAATTGTCTTATTACAAGGGAACGATCCAAATTCTCATGCCTGGAGAAGATCATGAATCTTTTTCCCGCGTCATTCACTACTTGTTGACTACCTTTTTGCTCAAGAAAGAAATTCAACTTGAGAACCAGAATCAGGGTGGCTACGAGTATCTTCAATACGTGGAAGAGAATACCTAGGCATCTCAGGCGCAGGAATAGATAAGCCGTAGGCAATACTAAAACGATGAAAATGTTTGGAATCAATTCCATTCATTGTGAAATCCTGCGAGGCAGGAGCTGGAATTGAATCGACTGCATACGGTATTACACCTGCACATTTCTGATTAAATGCAGGGTGTGTGGCACTAATAGTGTATTTATAGAACTCTGTTTCTCCACCGCCACCTCCCAAGAAAATTACTGTTGGGTTAGAAGAAAGCCTGACCACTTTAGCAACTTGTAAATGAATCGCCATTTGCCATAGCATTAACTCAAGCAGGAGCTTGTCTTGTACAGCAAGGTTATGCTCTGAAGCTACTGAAAAACTAGTTAACAATCGTTCAATGGCTTGCTGTGAAATACGAACTTCGCGTACAAGTTGTTTCTCAGAATTTTGGTTCTCCTTTAGAGCAACTGCAGCTACATACTCTTTTCTATTTAGAGGGATTGCTAAATGCTGTAACAACTCTCCCAGTTTCTCCGTGATGCAGGCTCGACTATTGTTAATAATTAAGTCTTTGACCTTACTCTTTAAATTTCCAGATGCTCTAGAGACTCCCTCAATCAAAGCATCTAAACCTAGTGGGTAGACATATGGAGCAATGAAATTAAGTTTTGCCATCCCACTTTCGCGTGCAAAGTTAAAGAACACACTTTCAATAGTACCGCTGCCAACATCAACAAAAATTTCGATTTATATACAGGCGGCTCGAAGTTGCCATCCAAGCATCAAAGACTGAAGAGTAGCGTTCTAAGCTTGTGCGTTTCAATCATGCACATCAATACCTTAGTAGATTAGTCAAACACGGCTTCAGATTCCACCTGTCGATCTTCGCGATCATTGTAAGTCAATTTTGCTACATTCATTATATGAAAACCTTTTATTAGTACCGACTACAGCCAACTTATGTAAAAGAGTTCTTGACATAGAGGGGTTTGTACCTCCTCAAGCAACTCCTGGTGGTAAATAAGCGCAAAGAGTGATGGAAAGCTAATGACTAATGGAATCCAAAGTATAGACGAGCGTCTGGCTCAGTTAGTAGCGATCAGTGAGCGGCAAGCGGATACAGCCCGTAGCCAAGAAGCTAACATTAAGGACATAACAGGAGGGATTGGACGCCAAGAAGTCAACATTAGAGAGTTGACAGGAGCAATCGGACGCCAAGAAGTCAACTTCAGAGAGCTAGCGGTAGCAGTGCAGCAGCAACAGGAAAGCATTCGCCAGTTCGCTAGGACTTTTGCTGAACAAGCCAGGGCGATCACAGAGTTGGCTCGTACTGCCAGGGATGCTGTGGAGGCGTCACGCACCGCTGCCACTGCTGCTCAAACGGCAGCAGTGGTTGCTCAGAACAACCAGAATGCAATTAGGGATTTGATTGAGGAGTTGCGACAAGGACGTGAACAATAGGTGGGGCTAGGGCGTTGCCTCACCTAGAAAATGGGCTCTTTTGGGGTAACCCAGAGGAGAAGCCCGCGCCGTATCGCTAAAAGTGAGCGGACGGCGTCGGGAGCAAGTCACAGGATGAAGTCGGTTGAGAGGAAATTCGATTTATGCTCTCTCACAATCGTCGTCAACATCGCCTTATTAATCTCCGTCGCCTTTGCTGCCACTAAGGTACGGATGGAAAAGGCTCGCAAGGCATCCACAACTGAAAGTGTCCCTTCAGCAGAATCCTTTCTGCCAGTGAAGGGAAAAGTATCAGGACCGCGCTGGCATTGACTATTGAGGTTAACGCGAGAGACCTGATTGACTAAGGGATCAACAAGATTGGCTATCATGTCAGTGTCGCAACCAAAGATGCTGACTTGCTGCCCATAGTCAGAATCGCAGATGTACTGAATTGGGACAGCAATATCCTCGAAAGGAACAACAGGAATGACTGGACCAAATTGCTCTTCGCGATACACTCGCATCTGTGAATTGACCGGATACAAGACAGCCGGATAGAAAAATGTTTGGTTCACCGTACCCCCGTCTTCATTAACCACCTTAGCACCATAGTGCTTGGCATCTTCAACTAGCTCTGTGAAATACTTGGGCTTGTCTAACTCTGGCAGCGGCGTGACCATAACACCTTTCTCCCAAGGCATGCCAAGTTTGAGGTTGGCGATCGCTTGGGAAAACCGCTCAAGAAAGACATCGACAACATGATGATGGACAAATAAGACTTTTAAAGCTGTGCAGCGCTGACCGTTGTAAGACAGCGTTCCCAGGATGCACTCTTTAACCGTCAAGTCCAAATCAGCATCTGGGAGAATAATCCCTGGGTTTTTTGCCTCTAATCCTAAAATGCTCCGCAGCCGATGCGGTCTCGGATGCAGTTTTTTGAGGGAACTTGCAGCCCGACTTGAGCCGATGAAAGCTAACGCGTCAACTTTTCCAGAACTCATTAAAGGAGGAGTGACTTCTCGCCCGTTGCCATAAACGGTATTTACTACCCCTTCTGGGAATGCATCTCGGAACGCTTCTAGCAGAGGGCGGTAGAGCATAACCCCTGGCCTAGGTGGTTTCAACACTACGGTATTCCCCATAATCAAAGCCGGGATCAAAGTTGTAAAGGTTTCATTCAAAGGATAATTCGCTGGTCCTAAACAGAGTGTTACTCCTAAAGGAGCCCGACGAATTTGCCCAATAATTCCCTGCTCAATTACGAATCTAGAATTAGTTCTATCTAAGTTTTTGAGGGCATCAATTGTATCTTCAATATAGGCGACAGTGCGGTCAAATTCTTTTTCGGAATCTGGAAAAGATTTACCAATTTCCCACATTAAGAGATTGACAACTTCCTGCTTTTTCTCCTTCATTCGGTAAGTGAAGTCTTGCATGTGTTCAATTCTGCCACTTACAGACATTGTTGGCCAATGTCCTCGACCGTTGTCATAAGCAGCAACGGCAGCATCTAAAGCGGTCAGGGATTCCTTTTCTGTAAGCAGGGGAAAGCTGCCAATCAACTTAGGGGCAAGACCATCTGCCGTCTTGACAAAGATGGACGAAAAGGCTTCTTGCTTTGGTCCGTCCCAATGGCGTAGCTCGCCATTGATCAAGTATTCAGTTTGGTGAATTGGGAAGGGTAGCTGAAACTCTGTGGGGATACTGTCTTCGTCGGGAAAAATCTCAGCAATTTTTGTTTCTGGTCGCAGTTTTGTTTCCAATTGCACAGTTTTCGCTCTCCTTTCATGCAGCAATGAACTTCAACTTAAGCTCACAAATTACTAACCACTTGTTAGTTTAGTCTAATACTATGGCTAAGATTGCCCGGACGGCAATTCGGCAAAGGCAGGCTGTAGGGAATTGGTATTGTTATAAATCAGTACTGTAGCAGTTAAATCGCTAACCCCAACCCATATCTATACACACAATAGACAAAATCCAGAACATTACCTTCAGAGCTTATTGCTACATGTAGCTGTCTCCTCAGTACTCTTGAGCATGAAACTGATTCTACCAAGTGAATTTGCGACCGAGCTGAAGCCAAAACTGTCTACTGACCTCTACCCCGATATCCAAGTGGCGTGGGTGGATGCCAACGGTAAGTTTGATGGCGATCCCAGTGATGCAGAAGTTTATCTCAACTGGTTTTATCTCAAACCGGACGTTCTCCATCACGTACTGGCAGCAGCACCAGTTCTGCGCTGGCAACAAACACCCAGTGCAGGAGTGAATCATATTCTCACCCCAACATATTTACAGCGGGATATTATCCTCACGAATGGTGCTGGAACGTTTGCGATTCCCATCGCAGAATTTGTGCTGACGTATATTCTCTTCCACGCTAAGAGTTTGCCCCAACTCTTAGCACTCCAGAAAAACCATACCTGGAAGAGAAGCATTGAACTGCCGCTCTCTGAAGCGATGGATAAAACACTGTTGATTATTGGGGCGGGTAGTATTGGTCAGGAGATTGCTCAACGCGCCAGTGCTTTTGAGATGCATGTTTGGGGATCTCGCCGTCAGCCCCAGCCTACACTGGGTTTTGAGCGAGTTGTAGGAGCAGACGAATGGCGATCGCTGCTGCCGGAAGCAGACTACGTGGTCCTAGCAACTCCCCTGACAACTGAAACCAGAGGCATGATTGATACTGCCGCCTTGCGAGCAATGCGTCCCAATGCGTACTTGATTAACATTGCGCGGGGTGCTGTGGTGAATGAAGCAGCCTTAATCACTGCCCTCAAAGAGGGATGGATTGCTGGAGCAGGACTAGATACCTTTCATACCGAACCTTTGCCTACCGATAGTCCCTTTTGGTCACTACCCAACGTCTTTGTCACGCCCCACTGTTCGGGAATGTCGCCACAGGTTGTAAAACGCACGATCGCCCTGTTTCTGGATAATTTAATGCGTTATCGATCCGGCAAGTCCCTCCGAAATGTGGTGGACAAGACCGCAGGGTACTAAAACAGGAGAATGTGTTAGGGGGAGTGGTGTTGGATTTGCGAGGAATTTTGTTTGCGCCTGAGACCAAATCGCTTTGCAATGAGCTGATCTACAACTCGCTTAGGCAGTGCCATTGGAATTAACCAATTCGATAGGCGTTGCGGCACGACTGCATAACGGACGTGCGGATTGGGGCTCGTCAGGGCTTGCCAAATCACCTCGCCGATCCGCTCTGGTGAATAGCCCTTGCGCCCTCTGGGAATCATATACTCACCGAACTTCTCCAAGGCCCCTGCATACTCAGTATTTTTGTAACGGGACAAATCAGTTGTTTCGGCTTTATCCCAGATTGGTGTAGCTACCGCTCCAGGTCCGATAATAATGACATCGATCCCGTAAAGCATCAGTTCGCGGCGCAAACTCTCGGAAAATCCTTCCAAGCCATGCTTTGAAGCCGCATAAGCGCCTAGAAAAGGCGCAGCCATCTTCCCAGCGATCGAGCTAATATTGATAATTCGACCTGGATTGCCTTTGAGAGAGCGATCTGCCCCTAGTAAAGGCAAGAATGCCTGCGTGACAATTAAGGGACCGACTAGATTGACTTCGATCTGCAATCGATACTCGTCAACAGGTTGGTGCATGAGTGGTCCAAACAGACCAACGCCTGCATTATTTACCAGTCCAAATAGGGTTTCAGCGTTGAGATGCTCGCGCACTTGCTTGGCGGCTGCGCCGACAGCACGTTCATCCCTGACGTCAAAAACAAGTGGTGTAAAGCCATCACCAAATTCGGCTGATAATCTTTCAGCATCCTCTAGCTTCCTAACGCTGCCAAAGACACGAATGCCTTTCTGCACCAGAACTTTTGCTGCTCCCCATCCAATACCAGTTGATACGCCAGTAATAACAACGCTTTTCATAACGACCTCACAGAGCTACTATGCTGTAGCGCAGTCGAAATCAAGAAAAGTTCATCCTTATCCTGCAAGTTGTAGACAAATTGCTCTACAGTATCGACAACAGCCAACCAAGTCTTATATCGCTCGCTGTTGTACTGTTAATTATCTGTCAGCCAGCAAGGAGTTTGCACTCTTGTTCACATTTATGAAGCAAAAACAGGCAAAGAACAGCAGCAAACATGCCCTAGTCATTGGCGGCAGCATAACTGGCTTGCTGGCAGCAAGAGTGTTGACTAACCACTTTGACTCGGTGACGCTTGTCGAGCGAGATTGCTTTCCCAAACAGCCCATATCTCGTCAGGGAGTAC
The DNA here is from genome assembly GCA_019242465.1 of Chroococcidiopsidaceae cyanobacterium CP_BM_RX_35. Next base: position 9,953 of record JAFAVL010000119.1, read on the forward strand.
CTCAAGCCAGCCATGTCCATGTGCTGCTTACCCAGGGGCAGCGGATTCTAGAGCAACTTTTTCCAGGTTTAGGAGCTGAATTGACAGCAGCAGGTGCGC
>JAFAVL010000428.1 GCA_019242465.1 Chroococcidiopsidaceae cyanobacterium CP_BM_RX_35
ACAAGCAGGAGAAAGCAGGACAACACGGGCTTCGTACTGTTTAGCTAGCTCTGCTGCCCTAGGTACAGCTTGCTCCATTATTTCCACAATTTCGTAACTGGAGTAGCCAACCTCCCCTAGGCGTCTAGCAAATCTGTTCGCTGCATCACCAATAAGTAATACTACTGCCACTTTGGCTTGAATTGTTTGCAACCAGTATCTGTCATCCCCTGCTTTAGCTTCACCGCCAGCAATTAGAATCACTGGGCTATTAACTGCAGCTAACCCAACTTGGGCAGCATCGTAATTAGTGGCTTTGCTATCATTGATGAAATCAATACCTTGCCAAGTGCAGATATGTTCCAGACGATGGAGGACTCCAGGGAAATTGGCAACTGCTTGGACAATCGCCTCTGGCTCAATCCCAGCTAACCGAGCTGTCATGACTGCCATTAACAGGTTTTGCTGATTGTGTTGCCCTGGCATACGTAAAGTTGCCACCTTTACCAACTGCTGAGGGGCGCTGCTAGGAAGTACCTCCATAACCCAGCCAGCTTCAATATAGACTCCCGTATCACCAATGAGATGCTCTTTGCCTTTTGCACTTGTCCAATAGGCATTAGGCCAATGTTCCACACCCAAGTGTCTTAAGTAAGCATCATCTCCATTGAGCACTTGCTGCTGAGACTGGCGCAGGAGACGGGCTTTGATGTTGTAATAGTTTTCTAATGTGCCGTGACGATCCAGGTGATCGGGTGTAAACGTTGTCCAAACTCCAATGCGTGGGGTAACATCAGCAGCAGACTCGATTTGATAGCTACTAATTTCGGCAATCACCCAGTCAAGATGAGGGGTGGGTACCTGCTCTGACTCCTGATTGCTCACCTCTAGAGCTAGTTCGCAAGCAGCGTAACCAATGTTACCGCAGGCAGGCGCATAAAACCCAGCAGTTTGAAAGATTGCAGCAATCAAAGCCGTGGTAGTAGTTTTGCCATTCGTGCCAGTGATCCCTACCCAAGGACAGGACTGGAGATGCCGCCAAGCCAGTTCCATTTCGCCAATAGTTTCAATGCCCAGCGATCGCGCTGTGACTAATATAGGCGTATCCCAAGGAACACCAGGGCTGACAACAATTAGCTGCGGCAGTTTTGAGTTGTCTAACTCTAAAGAGTGACCGAGTTTAACTGTGATGCCGTCGCACTCCAGTTCCTGTTGCTGTTGGCGAAGGGTTTCAGAGGTACTGCGATCGAGTGCGACAAGCTGCCAACCTTCCCGTTTCAATAATCGTGCTGCGGCAATTCCGGATTTTCCTAATCCGATGACATAAGCATGGGGCATATTTAGCCAGAAGTCGCTGATCATTACCAATTGAACATCGGATAGCGCAAATCGCCAACTAAAATTAGCTTTTGACAATTGCGCCAAAATCTGCCAGGACTCGCGCATGGTTACGCAGCAATCCTAGTAAGTTCAGCCGATTACGCCTAATTTCTGGATCGGAGTCCATCACTAAAACACTTTCAGAGCCATCAAAGAAGTTGCTCACGGTGGGGGCAATCTGACTGAGCGATTCTACCAATTGCTGGTAGTCTCGCTCTTGTTGTGCTGCTTGGGTTTGTGGTACCAGCTGGACCAAGGCGTTGTAAAAGGCTGGCTCTGATGATTTTTCAAATAGTTCTGGAGATATCACCCCACTTGGGTTCATTTGTCGCGTATCTAAATTTCCCTGTGCTGCTAAACGGGTAGAGCGGTTGACAGTTTCGTAAATTTTGTCTAGGGCGCCGTTGTTGCGAATGGTTTGGAGAAACAAGGCGCGATCGCGCACATCTAATAAATCCTGGAGCGCCCGCATTTCAAATTCGGGGTCGTTTTCTCCTAGAACCGCATTGACCAAATCGTAATCGATGAGCCGTTCTTCTTGTAGTTGGCTTCTGATGCGTTGTCGGAAAAATTCTTGTAACTGTTGCAGTAGGCGATCAAACTGAGTTTTGCGGTGGGCAGCGACAAAATCTGCAACAATTTGACCTAAGAGCTGGTACAAGTTGATAGGTAAATCGGCAGTCCAGGTGATATTGATGATGGCATTGGCAGCACGGCGGAGCGCAAAGGGGTCAGAAGAACCTGTAGGCAGCATTCCCAATCCGAAGATACTGACTAAGGTGTCGAGGCGATCGGCTAAACCTACGACTTGACCAACTAAAGTTTGCGGTAATTGGTCACTGGCAGAGCGGGGCAAGTAATGCTCAACAATTGCCGTTGCGACTGCTGCTGGTTCACCACTTGCTAAGGCATACTTCTGCCCCATTACCCCTTGTAACTCAGGAAATTCATACACCATCTGGGTAACGAGGTCAGCCTTACATAGCATCGCTGCTCGTTGAATCAATAGGCGCTCATCGGTTGCTAATTGTAGTTGCTCAGTTATTTGCTCTGCAACCTGGCTCAAGCGCTCCACCTTAGCCAGCATTGAACCCAAATCTTCCTGGAAGGTTACTTGCGCCAGCTGGGGTAAATAACTCTCTAATAGCTTGGCGCTATCAGCTTTGTAGAAAAATTGCCCATCTGCTAACCGGGCGCGGATCACCCGTTCATTGCCTCTGGCAATGATGTCTGATTGAGCGGGATCGCCGTTAGAAACTGTGATGAAGTAAGGTAACAGTGTTGGGGAGACCGCTTCAACAAAAACCGGAAAATAGCGCTGGTGAGTCACCATCACTGTGGTAATGACCTCTGGCGGCAAATTTAGAAATTCCGAATCAAATTTTCCCACAACGGCTGAAGGCCATTCTACGAGGTTTGTGACTTCCTCCAACAATTCTGGATACATCACGATATGACCATCCAATTGCTTAGCAGCTACCTGAACTTGCTCTTGGATTTTGGCTTGACGTGTAGCGGGATCGACCTCCACAAATGCAGAGCGTAGGCTTGCGACATAATCTGTCGCCTGGGGAATTATGACTGGTTCTGGATGCAAGACCCGATGACCTTGAGAAACGCGATCACTGGCGATCGTTTCTGAACCATTCACTATTTGCAATGGCAGCACAGCATCATCTAGTAAAGCGACCAACCAGACAATTGGTCGGGAAAACTTAAGATCCCCATCTCCCCAACGCATTAACCGCTTACCTTCCAAACCCAAAATCCACTGTAAAGATAGGTCTGTCAAAATTTCAGATGTAGGGCGTCCGGGGATATTCTTTTGCACAAACACAAATTCCCCTTTCTCCGTGGCTCGAACTTCCAGTGCCTCAAGTTCTACACCCTGCTTGCGGACAAATCCCTCTAACGCCTTGGTGGGTTTGCCATCCTTGTATGCTGTTGCGGCTGGTGGTCCTTTGATCTCTTCTGCTCGGTTTGGTTGCTGGGATGGTAGATCATGAATCAAGACAGCGAGGCGACGGGGGGTGCCGTAAACTTCAACTGCCTCAGTTGTGAGGCTGTATTCCGTAAGACTAGTAGGGATGAGCGATCGCCATTGCTCGATAGCGTCATCAATAAAGCTTGCGGGTAATTCTTCCGTCCCGACTTCTAAAAGAAACGTTAAATTACCTCTGTCAGCTTTTTCAGATAAAGGTTGTGTACTTTCCATGCCGCTAATTTCTTACTTCCTTCTTACTATCGTTGTCTACGGTGATTATTTTATGTGCAAGATAAAGTAGGAACTACAGATTGCTGCCAAACTCGCCAACTGCACTTGCAAGTCAGAGTTTGTTTAGCAGATGCTTAAGACTAAATCAGTCATGTCACATACTGTTAAGACCAAGAAAAGTAAGTCGCTTCCTCCAGGGCTGATTGTCAGGCTCGGAAAGTTTGTGTGGACAACCCTCTGGCAACTGATGATGTCAAGGCTGGCTCCGCGCAATCAGTCGGGAGAATACATTCGCCCTGTCAGCCAGTTTAGGCATTTCGTTGGGACAGATGCAGAGAACCCGTATCAACCAGCTGTAGGGCGTTATTGTCTCTACGTTGGGCTAGGATGCCCTTGGGCGCACCGAACTCTTGTTGTTCGGGCACTCAAGGGACTCGAAGACGCCATCTCAGTGTCTATTGCGTCACCCTCAGCAAATGAGGGGATCTGGGTATTTGACCACGAGCAGGAGGGTTGCCGTTCGCTGCCAGAACTTTATCAACTTGCAGTACCAGGCTATAACGGTCGTTGTACGGTGCCAGTGTTGTGGGATAAAGAGACAAAGGCAATTGTCAACAACGAGAGTGCGGAGACTATAGTAATGCTGAACTCGGCATTCAATCAGTTTGCCAAGCAGCCCGCACTAGATCTCTACCCGGAGGAGCTGAAGGAGACAATTGATCGATGGAATGAGAAGATCTACCACGCAGTAAATAATGGTGTATACCGCTGTGGCTTTGCACAGACTCAGGCTGCATACGATCGAGCCTGTGCTGAGCTATTCGCTGCCCTAGATGAGATTGACGTAGTGCTTGCCACGAATCGATATCTCTGTGGGCAACAAGTCACGCTTGCAGATGTTCGTCTGTTCACCACACTGTTCCGCTTTGATGTTGTCTACTACGGACTGTTCAAGTGCAACCGCAGGAGAATTCAGGACTATAAGAACCTAGGACCATATTTGCGTGAGCTATATCAGTTGCCTGGCGTCGCTAGCACCTGCGACTTAGAAGCAGTAAAGCGTGATTACTATGGCAATCTGTTCCCACTCAATCCAGGTGGCATCATTCCCTCTGGTCCAGATATGACTAGCCTACTTGAACCTCACGGTCGCGAACTTCTTGGTAAAGAGCTGTCCCGACAAGATTAGCTTATCGCTTTTTCTCCGGCAGATTCCGTGAAGGTACGTCTCGACCTTGATAAAATCGCTGCTCTAATTGTCCCAGTCCTAACCATATTGCACTCAAGGCTAGGGCGATTACCGTTGAGATTGCAAGGGTAGTTGTTTCGCTAAGGGACGCAAGCAGTGGCACTGTTGTCCAGTCGATCGCTGTAGTGACTGCCAACCCCAGTCTGATCCTTTTAATGTTGGCTAGCGCTGTCTTACAGCTGGCGCACTTCAGTGTGTGTGAGTAGTATCGGTCTAGCAGCTTTTCCCGGGACTGTGTTGGCGGTAAAGTTCCTTCTGGAAATGGGTCAGCGTTGTAATGGTTCACCCACTGGCGCAATTGCAATACAAAGTTATCGGCTTTTGTCGGCAGGTAGAATGCCTTAGCAAAGTTAGCGCTGCCTCCAGCCGCCTCTAGATAACGCTCCTGGTAGTGCAGGAAAATTTGGTCATCTTCTAGGATGGCATTCTGCTGAATGTGAGAGTACCAGCGCGGCGTCAGCTTGATGAATATGCTGGGCAGCTCAGAGGCAAACTTGAAAGGAAAGCGGGCAAAGAGCCGACACTCGCCTTTACGAATTGGCGTAGCGTAGACAACAGTTAACGTTCTGCCAAACTGCTTAGAGGTCAGGTCGTGCCACATTAAGCTAGGTGCAATGAACGTCGTATCTTGCCGTCCCAGCGTCCCACGTCGCGGTCCTTCCTGCCACATCCCTTTAAACCCTTGCCTGCCAGCCTCGATTGTCTCCAGCTCAACTGGACCCGCATTGGTGCGGTTTCCAACTGAAGGGTGGTGTGTGTAGGGGACATGGCTGGCATCTAGTACGTTCTCCAAAAGCGTCAGCGCATCGTAAGGTAGGTCCCTAAAGGTGTTAAGGCAAACCCATTCCTCAGGCGATTCCTCTAGTGGCTCGACAATGGGCACAATAGTTTTTGTAGCGTTTTCTATCTGACCAGGGTAGACAAATAACAGCCCCTGGCGCTCAGTTGTTGGTAGCGACGCCACGCAAGCTCTTGCAGAGACTTGTGCCATTCCGCCCTCTACCTGCTGCGGAATGCGATCGCAATTGCCAGTCCCAGAGAAAGCCCAGCCGTGGTAAGGGCACTCCAAGAGCCCATCTTCCGCGATCCTGCCTTCCGAGAGTGGTGCTAAGCGGTGAGGGCATTTATCCTCGAACACCCTCCAACACTCTGTCTGCTGCTCCCACCACACGACAAGGTTTCTGCCAAGCAGAGTAAAAGTGGTCAGCTGCGACTTGTCAAGGTCTTCGATGTAATAGATAGGATACCACGCCTCTTGCCAGTCGAAACCAGCTGGGTTGCTGCCGCCTGCGGACAACTCGTTGACATGGCAATTGTCTACAGCCACTCCAGATAACTTATTTTTGTCCCGTTCCACTTGATTGTTTTGATTGAGAAACATTTGATGACGCAAAATTAGATGCAGAAGAGGTTTTTCCTTGATAAATACTAAAAATACCGCTCAATAGCAAAGAAGTTACAAAAATACAAGAAACAACTTTGAGAGTTTTCATAAATCAGATCTTTATTCCATAATCAAGCTCCAGAACCAAATTAACGCTCTACTTGCTAGCATTCCTAGCGAATTTTTACTGAATAACTCACAACTTGATTGGTGATGACACTTAAGTAAGTAGCAATTCTTTACAAAGTGGTTCATGCTTCATTAGAAAATTACAATGAACGATGAGCTATGAACCCTAATTAGCGTCTCCATCTGTATAGAATTGCAGTCTTCCATAGCCAATAAATTGACCAACAGCTTGCTCTCCAGGTGGAAAGGCTGTAACGCCAAATAGGTAGATGCCGTCATATAAGGGATTGCGGATAGTCCGCAGGGCGATTGTCACCGTCTTGCCTGGGGGCACAGGTGGGTCAAAGGTTACAGCGATCTGCTGCGAGGAGCGATCGCTCTTAGTAGGGGGTTGAAGTGTCAGCTTTGGTCCTTGGTGTTCTTGTGTGCCTTCAAAGGCACGGTTGGCTTTTAAATCGAAGCGAATAGGTTCGCTCCCCTCAGTCTGAGAGAAAGTAACTCTTTGGAGGGGTTCGCCAGCATTAACTGGCACATCAAGGGTGAAGAAGTATGTCGTGTCCCATGCCTTTGTTTCAACGTAAGGCGTCTTGGCAGCAACCAAAAGCGGCGGCTGAGTAAAGGTAATAGTGCCATCAGCTCTTTTAAATGCATAAGCCATCGGGTGGGGAAGTAACAATCCAACGCTGATGAAGAACAGGGTGCTAAGGAAATTAGAGGCGGACTTCATAAAAATTGGTTAAAAGAATGAGGTAGATTAAAAGACTTCAGGCTTAGCCAGTCAGATATAGCGGTGGAGGCAAAACTTGACTGACCTAAACATGCAAGACACTATTCCTACTCCTGTAGTAACCCAGAGACGGGCTTACGCACTGGATGCGCTACGAGGATTTGCTATTTTAGCTATGGTGCTGTCTGGAACTATAGAGTACAAAATATTACCAGCGTGGATGTATCACGCCCAAGAGCCACCGCCAACTCATACCTTCAATCCTAGTCTAGCTGGTTTAACCTGGGTTGATCTTGTATTTCCCCTCTTCCTATTTTCCATGGGAGCAGCCATCCCACTGGCGCTATCTCGTCGCTTAGCAAAAGGATTGACTAAAGGCAGAATTATTTTATCCATTCTCAAAAGAGGATTTCTCTTAGGATCATTTGCTATAGTTTTGCAGCACCTTAGACCACAGGTCATTGATCCGGACACAACTCAGCAAACATGGTGGATTGCCTTGTTAGGGTTTTTGCTACTATTTTTGATGTTTGTCCGCTGGCCAGACTCGCGATTGATTGGTTTGTGTAGAGCGATTACGTTTGGTGCTTGGTGTACCACAATTATACTCTTGGCTTTCCTCCGATATCCAGACGGAGGTGGATTTTCTGTTTATCGCAGCGATATTATTTTGATTGTTCTAACAAATACTGCTGTTTTTGGCTCAATTATCTGGTTATTTACCTGCTCGAATTTACTATTACGTTTGGGAAGTCTAGGATTGTTGCTAGCCTTGCGGCTGTCTACTACGGCTCATGGTTGGATTGCTTGGCTTTGGGCTGCAAGTGGAAAACCAATTTCTCCCATATCATGGATTTTTCATTTTGAGTATTTGCAGTATTTATTTTTGGTTATTCCTGGAACAATTGCTGGCGATCTCATCCTCGCTTGGATGCAAACTTTAATTACATCTGATAGTAACCAATCGTATTGGTCAAAGTCTCGCTTTTATAGCATCATTACTTTTGTGTTTGCGATCTGTATAACGTTACTGATTGGCTTACAAGCTCGATGGGTATGGCAAACAACCTTAGTAAGTGCGGCAATTTGTGTGGCTGGCTATTTCCTATTTGTAAAACCAGTGACTCCAACAGAAAAACTACTTAACAGTCTTTACTTATGGGGAGTTTATTGGCTGAGCATTGGCTTACTTTTTGAACCGTATCAAGGCGGTATCAAGAAAGATTCGCCAACTATAAGTTATTTCTTTGTAACTGCTGGGATGGCACTATTTATTTTAATTGCCTTCACTGTCATGATAGATATCCTAAACCAGCAAAAATGGACAAAACTCTTAATAGATAATGGGCAAAATCCTATGATTGCCTATGTTGGATTCGCTAACTTGCTTTGGCCTATTCTCGCCTTGACCCAACTTGAACCAATAATTGTAGAGCATACCCGAACCCCAATATTTGGATTCCTAAAAGGGCTAGTCTATACTGCAATCGTAGCGTTAGTTGTGAGCTTTTTTACTAGAATGAAGCTCTTTTGGAGAACTTAGCGTTTTCAGGCTATTTGCCAACAAATCCACCGAATACAGCCAACTCATAGTATTTCCAAGGCACTGCGACTGTCCCAAATCCAGCCTGAGTTAGCATCTCCAGATGAGCTGTTACAGTTCCCTCATATCTAGCTGGATGAGAGAACGTGCAATGCCTGCAGCTAAATGTGTCTTGCCGATTCCAGAGGGACCAAAGAGTAATGAGTTCTCTCCCCGTTGCAACCAGCTAGAGTCTTGGGCTAAGTTCAGGACTTGTGCCGCATTGACACTGGGACAGCAGGTGAAATCAAAGCTAGCAAGAGACTTACTCCGAGGTAATCCTGCCTCTTGGAGATAGCGTTCGACCCGGCTGGAGTAACTTTGTTGTTGTTCGAGTTCACATAAAGCTGGCAGAAACTGCCCGTAAGTCCAGCCCTGTTGAGTTGCAAGTCTAGGCAAAACTCTGCCACTGCCGCTGCACGGTAATTGACGCTCTGGGCACGCCGTTTATTGCTATCAGTTGGGGTATAGATTCTCGTTAGTTCCACGACTTGTTGGTTGCCCAAAAAGCCGAGTAAGCGGTCCTGGTAAAGATGTACAGTCAAGCGCTGCCCAATCAGTTGTGCCGGAACGCTGTAGAGCAGGCAGCGGACTGTAATGGTGCTGTGGCTCGTCACACAAACACTGAGAACTTCGTAGTCAGCTAAACGATGCACTGGTAGAGGTTGCAGATGCAGCTTTTCCTCAATCCAGTCGCTAAGATCGCTGAATACAAACGTGCCTTGCTTTAACCGTTCGATAAACTTAGCTAGACTGCTCTCGAAGAGCTCTTGAATAGCTGTCGCTACCATTTTTAAGGCTAGGGGATTACCGGCATAATGGGAGAGTACCGATTGCCATTCGAATTCCGACCCAGTATATGTCCCTTGTTGTTGAAAGATTTTTCTCCCTTCTGCTAACGGCAAGCCTGTCAGTTTGAGAGAACGAACGGGTAGAGTTTCACCCTCAAGTGTCGCAAGACCTTTAGGTTGCTCTCGGGAAGTCAGCACCAAGCAGCTTTGATGCGGCATCTGCCCCAGATAACGGAATAGCTGCCCGTATCCTTGTTCCATCTACGAAGAACAAGGATGTTGCGCCAGAGCATAAGGTGTATTAGATTTTTTGGGTTAAACCCAGTAGGTTGGACAGTGCGATCACTTTCTGTCCCTAGTTGGTTCTAGTGCCGTCGCCAATCACTGTAGATTGGGTTGACGCAGGAAACCCAGCTAATATCAACTATACTGATCTCTCCTTTTCCCACTCAATAATCAAAGCGTGATTGCCCATGATTTCAGAAAAATATAAGTTATACCTTCCAATAACTGCTGTATTTGTGCTTGCAAAGGTTGCACTTTAGAAAAGATTCAATTGCCCCCTGGTCCCGTCGTGCGCTTGCCTGCTACCTGGCATAATTATCAGAGCCTTTGCCAGCAACGCGGTGATGGTTCAATTTCGCGTATCAAATATCGCGATGAACGACCCAAGCAGTAATCTGCGGTCGCACCCCTATTGCCCAATCTGACTTCTCACCCATTTCCGAAAAGCTTTCACCAGTTCTAGATAATCCATCGTTGCCGCTTGTTGTAAAAAACTGGCAATTTCTAGAATTGGCAAATTTAGAAAAAATTGACTTGTTTGGGAGGTGACATAACTGCCATTTTGCCATTGCTGGATCGCCAGAGACTCACCGTTATAAATCCAGACTTCCGCAACACCCAGATCGGCATAAACCTGGAGACGACTTCGGGAACTGCTAGTGACATCAATTTCTACAACTAAATCGGGTGCCGGATCTACGGTTATATCCAGTCGTTTTTTCCCGCGCACTGCATCAATGTTGTAAATGTAGAAACATTCATCTGGCTCTGCACCACTCAATTCAGGATGCTTAAACGTGGTTGATCCCAGGGGTTCTATCCGAATATTCAGTTCTTCCGCTATTGTCTCAACAAAACGTCCGGTCAATTTCTTAAATCGTTCATGTTCTGGAGAAGGAGCCATGATTTCTAAATTGCCACGGTTGTATGTGAGCCGCAGACGGCGATCACTCAATTCCTTGAGCAGCGTTTCATAGGTCTGCCAGCTAATCCCGGAAAGGTGGATCAATTCAGTGGGGGGAGTCAGGGGCGTTGCAACCATTGGCTCATCTACAGGAAGTATATAAGTTTCAGGCGAGCGACCATACCATTCTCACCACATTAACATGGCACCCATCATAGCTATAGCAAGGAACTCCCACTCGACCGAAACCCTACAAACATGATGCCTGTATCTACACCAACGGCAATTTCACCCCTGCGCTATAGCCAGCGACCAGAGCGGCGATCACGCTGGCTCACCGAACTTGCCGAGTTGATTGCCTTTCCCACCATTTCCGCACAGCCCCAGCACCGTAAAGACATTCGCGCCTGTGCAAGCTGGTTGGCACGACACCTGGCGGAGATTGGCTTGCAGCATGTCCAGGTAATACCGGGTATGAACAGTGGACATCCCAGCGTCTATGCCGATTGGTTGCAGGCACGAGAGAAACCAACCTTATTGCTCTACGGATATTACGATGTGCAGCCTATCGATCCCTTGAGAGAATGGCACACCCCTCCCTTTAAAGCCACCATCATTGGTAACAAACTGTTTGCCCGAGGAGCCAGTGACGATAAGGGACAGTTATTTATTCACCTGAAAGCCATTGAAAGCTATCTGCGAACAAGAGGAAAACTGGCTCTTAATCTCAAGATCTGGCTGGAGGGCGAAGAAGAGATAAGAAGATCCACCTACTAGGATTGTCTCCAGAGGAGGAATCCCTTGTGCTTGGCAGGAATTTGCAACGAATCATCAAGACTGATAAAAATAGCTCCCCCCTCCGGAGTCTTTAAGGCACGGAAGAAGAGGCGATAACGCGCTGGTAGCCCCATCTTTTTAACTCCCCAAGGCTGCTTCGTGCCACAATGAACATATGTTAAGTAATCTGAACTAGTTCTCATTGATTATGGCGCTGGAGCAATTTTCTCAAACCCTTTTAGCACCGCAACTGGAGTATGACTACGACTTAGCTATTGTGGGTGGTGGGATTGTGGGATTAACGCTAGCCTGTGCCTTGAAGAATTCTGGGTTGAGGGTGGCGTTAATTGAGGCAAAACCTGATTCCATCGCTACCAAAAAGGGGCAAGCCTATGCAGTGCATCTGCTGTCAAAGCAAATTTTCGAGGGGATCGGAGTTTGGGAGCAAATCTTGCCTCAGATTGCTACTTGCCGACGAGTTCGCCTTTCCGATGCCGAATATCCTCAAGTGGTGGAATTCCAACTGTCAGATTTAGGCACAGAGGCGCTAGTTTATGTGGCAGAACATAAAGCGCTATTGTTGCCGTTACAGGAGTTTTTGCAAGGGTGTGATAACGTTAGCTACCTCTGTCCAGCTGAGGTAGTAGAGACTCAGTACAATCTGGATGGGGTGAAAATTGCTCTCTCGGTTGGTACCGAATCTCGAACGATTCGGGCTCGCTTACTAGTAGCGGCAGATGGGGCGCGATCGCGTATCCGTAATGATGCTGGGATTAAAACTCGTGGTTGGCAGTACTGGCAATCTTGTATTGTTGCCTTTGTGAAACCAGAAAAACCTCACCACGATACAGCATACGAACGCTTCTGGCCCAGTGGTCCCTTCGCAATTCTACCGCTACCTGAGAACCGTTGCCGCATCGTTTGGACAGCACCTCATGACGAAGCAAAAGCTCTAGTTGCCTTGGATGACAAGCGATTTTTAGCAGAACTGCAGCGCCGCTATGGCGATCAGATGGGACAGTTGGAATTAGAGGGCGAACGCTTTGTCTTCTCAGTGCAACTGATGCAGAGCGATCGCTATGTCCTGCCACGACTTGCCCTAGTTGGGGATGCTGCTCACTGCTGCCATCCAGTCGGAGGACAAGGACTGAACATGGGTATCCGGGATGCAGCTGCATTAGCTCAAGTGTTACAATCTGCTCATCATTTCGGTGAAGATATTGGTAATTTGCAGGTACTTAAGCGCTACGAACATTGGCGTCAGCGAGAGAACCTGACAATTTTGGGTTTCACCGATTTCCTAGACCGGATATTCTCTAACAATTGGTTGCCTCTAGTAATGGTTCGCAGGCTAGGGTTATGGTTGTTACTAAAGGTACGTCCCCTCAAGATCTTTGCGTTAAAACTCATGACAGGACTAGGAGGGCGTCCACCTCAACTGCAAGAGCGACTCTAAAGTTGCTCTTTCGCTTTCTTTACCTGCTGTGTCATAGCCCCAGTAAAAGAGCAGGAAAGTGTAGAATGAAAGCAGGATTGGATGTGTTCTGGTATACATAATCTATGCCATGGCCCAAACAAAGCAACGTTTTCAAAGTTTTGAAGAGTACCTATTCTACGACGATGGCACAGACAACTTGTACGAGCTGTTCAACGGAGAGTTGATCCTCGTGCCACCAGAATCTGGGAGAAATACAGCGATCGCTGTTTTCTTGCTGCTACAGTTTGCCGCAATCGTTGGTCATTTGAGGGTTAGACCTCACGGCTTGGAAATCGAAGTTAGAGGAGAACCGAGAAATCGTTATCCCGAGCTCACTATCATTAAAACTGAGCATATTCAGCAGTTAGATAGACGTAACACTTTGCGGCTTTCAATGGCTCCTCCCTTGCTCGTAATTGAAATCGTCAGCCCTGGAGAGTTGCAGCACGAGAGAGATTACATCGCCAAGCGAGCGCAATATCAAGAGCGAGGGATTCCCGAATATTGGGTGATAAACCCCCAGATTGAAACCGTCTTAGTCTTGGAACTAACTGAAACGGTTTATTCAGAGGTAGGCACTTTTTCTGGCAGCGATTGTATTCGTTCTCCCCTGTTGGAAGAACTAAACCTCACAGCATCACAGATTTTTGCAGCAGGCTCAAATTTTGAAAGAATTTAGCAATCGTTTGCTAAAGCCGTTCATTCGTTCAGCTTGGGCTTATTATTGCCTTCGGGAACAAAGTCTGACAGGCGTTTGGCTAAGAGCATAAAGTCTGAAGGCATCATAATTATTGTGGTTGTGTTATTCTCAGCACCAATTTCTGTCAGCATTTGTAGCCTTCTTAACTCCAAAACTGCTGGATTGTCCATAATCTTTTCCGAAGCTTCTGCTAACTTAATTGATGCTTCTTGTTCTGCCGCAGCTTTAATCAAGCGAGCACGTTTTTCCCGGATGGCTTCTGCTTCTTTCGCCATTGCTCGTTGCATAGCAGAAGGAATTTCTACATCCTTCATTTCCACCCGCTCGATCACAATGCCCCAAGGTTCAGTCACTTCATCAACAATTTCTTGGACTTTGGTGTTAATTTTATCGCGGTTTTGGAGAACGTCATCTAGAATGTTTTGACCAACTACATTGCGTAGAGTAGTTAAAGCTGTTTGGTAAACAGCAAATTGATAATTTTCAACCTTATTGATTGCTTTAGATGGATCGAGGATTCGATAGTATAGAACGGCATTAACTTTTATTGTGACGCTGTCGGCAGTAACAGTTTCTTGTGGTTCTATATTCACCGTTTTAGTACGGACATCTACTTGAGCCTTTTGGTCAAGCAATGGTAGAATCCAATACATGCCTGGTCCCTTCACACCATTGAGTCTACCAAGTCGGAAGATAACGCCGCGCTGGTATTCTCGGTCTATTTTTAGTCCTGCAGCACCGAAAAAGACGAATACTGCAAAAAGGGTGCCTATAATTGTTCCCATCTGAAGTTTGACTATTTTGAGTATATATTTATTCTAGTCTTAGCTTAGATGTGGCGGGGTTACACGCAGCTTATCGCAAAGTAATTTATCAGTAAGGGAAAACAGTGTCAAAATGGCGACCACTCAACAGGCAAGGGCGATCAATCCGCATTCTATCTTATCCAAGTAAGATTAAGTAGAAATGATAGCTGCTCCTTGACCACCATTAGTCTTCTACAGTCGTTGGCTCAATTAGAGGTCGCAATGCCCCAATTCCCTGGAATGAACCCTTATTTAGAAGGACATTTATTTCCTGACTTGCACAATGCGCTCACCAGTCGAATTCGAGCCCTGCTGACTCCTTTGCTGCGCCCGCGCTACGCGGTTCGGTTAGAGATTTACACAGTGCAAGATACGAATATTGGTGAAGAATTAGGGATTGTCTATCCCGACGTTGAAGTGTTTCAAACCTCACAGCAGGTCAAGGTTAGTCGGGAAGCGGTTGCAGTGTTTACTCCAGCGACGTTAACGCTGCCACTGCCCATTTCAGTGCGGGTTCCAAAGGTTGACATTCGCGATGTAGAAAGCAATCGGTTAGTGACGTGCATTGAAATTCTTTCGTTTGTCAATAAGCGTCAGCCCGGTTTAGACTTTTACACGCAAAAGCGAGATCGTTTATTGCAAGCCAGGGTAAATCTGGTAGAAATTGATTTGTTACGTCGAGGCATGCGGTTGTTGAATCAGCCGCAAATTCCAGCATCCCACTATCGAATGAGTGTAACGCGTAGCTACGACCGAACGGAGGTATGGGCGGTGCAGATGCAGGATCGATTACCCACGATTCCGATTCCGCTGTTGCCGTCGGATACAGCCGTACCGTTAGATCTCTCCAAGGCTATTCAAACGGTGTATAAGGAGGCTGACTATGATTTAACCATCAACTATACCCGCAGACCTCCCATTCCAAAACTGTCTCAAGCAGATACAGATTGGCTCCAGGCGTTGTTGGAATCATAGAGTATTTTCGGTTATGTTGCAGAAACTTTGTGAGGACAGAAAAACCCTGTTGCAGGGGCTTGGCTTATGCAGCTCTTTACCCTAAATGCCTTTCGGTCTGCTTGTCGCCCCGTCAGGGTCGATTGTCGCCTCGTCAGACATATTTGAGATCAGTAAATAAAGTGGAACTTTCTACGACGCCTTCATAAAGCTATAAGCTATTCGAGGCGCTTCACATATCTATGTTGCAAAATTTTTTCAGCCCACGACACTCAATTGATCCCAAAATGAACCTACCTGAATCCAGCCGACTACAATTTACTCCTAATCTAAATATCTGTCGCGTACTTAATGGGATGTGGCAAGTGTCTGGGGCTCATGGACGTATCGAGCCTCGTGCCGCTATCCAAAGCATGTTCAGGTATGTGGATGCAGGCTTCACGACTTGGGATTTAGCAGATCATTATGGTCCAGCAGAAGACTTTATTGGCGAGTTCAGGCGTCAACTGATTGCAACCCGTGGCAGAAATGCCCTGTCTAGTCTCCAAGCATTCACTAAATGGGTGCCCCGTCCAACTAGAATGACGCGGCAACTCGTTGAGCAGAACATTGACATCTCTTTAAGCAGAATGGGAGTTGACGCCTTAGATTTGATGCAGTTCCACTGGTGGGAATACAGGGACAAAAACTACCTGGATGCTCTTTCTTACATGTCAGAACTTCAGATAGAGGGGAAAATCAAGCACCTTGCCTTAACTAACTTTGATACTGAACACCTAAAAATCATTATAGATAATGGCATCAGAATAGTATCTAACCAGGTGCAGTATTCTCTGATTGATTGCCGTCCTGAAGTTAACATGGTGCCGTTTTGCCTAGAACACAACATCCAACTTCTGGCTTATGGGACACTTGGCGGTGGCTTGTTATCAGAGAAATATCTAGGGCAACCAGAACCAGGGGGGGGAGTTCTAAATACTGCCAGCTTGAGAAAATACAAGAACATGGTGGATGTATGGGGCGGTTGGAACCTATTTCAAGAATTACTGTCTGTCCTCAAGCAGATTGCAACCAAGCATGCCGTGAGCATGTCCAATGTGGCAGAGAATTATGTCCTGGATAAACCAGCGGTAGCAGGCGCTATTGTCGGCGCTAGGCTTGGGGTATCAGAACATTTGGAGGAAAACAAAAAGGTGTTTGATTTTAGGTTAGATACTGAAGATCGTGACCAGATTGCTGCCGTACTTAGCAAGTCACGGGATCTGTATCGAGTCATCGGCGACTGTGGAGACGAATATCGACGGTAAGGCGCGATCACTCAAGAGCCCATTGCCATCCCGGAGTAACTGGATGGCTAGTCTCTCATAAGTTACTGCAACCGGGATGATTGAGCTTGCGCTCTTTGCGGCGCAAAGAGCGGCCATTGAGCGGAACGTTGAGTTTACAAAAATGTTACTCAATCAATACGGCTTGTTTACACCAGTAACAGAAAGCACAGCCATACTGAAAAGGCGGGAACAAAGCTAATTTATTATTTCCAAGTCAGCTCGATCTTTACCCTTTTCCTGATTGAGTCCTGCCTTAACTTAATCTTATTTGTTTTAAGACAATGCTTGAGAGTCAACCACAACAAATTCAATACTTTCTAGTTATAGAGGATAATCAAGGTAAACGTGTCACAGCACTGGAAGCTACTACCTACTCTCTTGGTCGGGATTTGAGCAACTCCATTGTGCTGCATTCCAAGTTAGTCTCTCGCCAGCACGCTATCTTAATGCGACTGACAACTCCTGAAACCAACAATTATGTGTTTCGGCTCATTGATATCAATTTACAAGGAAAGCGTAGTACCAATGGAATAATTGTTAATGGGCAGCGTTGCTTTTCCCAGGATTTAAAACATGGGGATATAATTGCTTTTGGAAAAGAAGCAAAAGCCAGGTTCTTTGCTACTTCCAACCGAGCAGAATTAGAGTCTCTAAAATCTAGCAACACCGAAGATATTTCGGGTATTTTATCAAGCTTAAATGACCCATTTTCTACTCTAATTGCTCCAGAACTCAATCCAGAAACTTCTGTTGAGTCAACTCTGATCCGATTAGCCTCTTTTCCAGAACTGTTAGCTAATCCAATTATTGAGATCACACTAAGTGGAACAATTACTTATCTCAACCCAGCAGCAATTGGACAATTTCCAGGCATTGCAGAAATAAAGTCAAAGCACCCAATCATAGTCGGCTTGACCTCAACTGTCCAGCGGGGTAAGGAAAAATTTTTCATTCGTGAGGTTGAATATGACCAGAAAGTTTTTGAGCAATCCGTTCACTATATTGCTGCAAGCGACTTAATTAGAAGCCACATAGTCGATATCACAGAGCGGAAGCAGATAGAAGTTGCGCTGCGACAGGCGCGTGAAGAGCTAGAACTTAGAGTGCAAGAGCGCACAGCTGAACTCAGCAAGACTAATGAACAGTTACGGATTGAGATCGACGAACGCCAACGGGCAGAATTAGCGCTTTTCCAGGCAAATGAAGCACTCGAAATTAGGGTGCAGGAACGGACTACCGAATTAACCAAAATCAACGCCTCACTCCAGGCGGAAATCAATAAGCGGCAGCAAATAGAGAAGTCACTACGGGAGAGCGAGGAGCGCTATGCACTAGCAGCCCGTGGCGCTAACGACGGATTGTGGGACTGGAATCTTAAAACTAAACAGATCTATTTTTCCCCGCGCTGGAAATCTATGCTGGGTTACTCTGAAGAAAATGACATCGGCAACAGCATGGACGAATGGTCTAGCCGTATTCATC
>JAFAVL010000748.1 GCA_019242465.1 Chroococcidiopsidaceae cyanobacterium CP_BM_RX_35
CATAGCTCAGCTCCAACAAATCCACTCCCATGCCAACAAACTGAGAACCCTGCCCTGGAAACACCCAAGCCGTCCTACTCATAACCTACTCCTTAAACTCCCCAGCTTCCCCAGCCTCTTCTCTCCCCCCTGCCCCCTGCTCCCTGCCCCCCTGCCTCTTCTACCTTCCCCACTGAAAAATAGCCGCCCCCCAGGTAAGACCAGCACCGAAGCCAGAGGCAGCAATGATATCATCTGATTGAATCCGACCTTGCCGCACAGCTTCATCAAGGGCGAGGGGGATGGAAGCAGCAGAGGTATTGCCATAGTGGGCAAGATTGCTAATCACCTTGTGTTCTGGAATATTTAGTCGCTGAGCAATGGCATCGAGAATCCGTTGGTTAGCTTGATGCAATAGCAACCAGTCTATTTGATCAACACTCATGTTGGCTCGAAACAAAGCTTTGTCAATGACTTCCGGTACTCGTTGCAAGGCAAAGCGATAAACCTCTTGACCATTCATTGTAATTGGTTGATAGGTGCCCTTACCCACATCAAAGCCTTCTAGGAGTTGTTGGGACTGAGCCTTGTAGGCAAGTTTGAGGCACTGGTTTTGCGTACCGTCGCTCTTAAGTTCAAATCCCAGTAAGCGATCGCTTGCCGCTGCCTGTAACACCACTGCCCCAGCCCCATCTCCGAAGAGTACGCAAGTCTTGCGGTCTTCCCAGTCCACCCAGCGAGAAAGGATATCTGCTCCAACCAGCAGGATGTTCTGGTACAAGCCAGTTCTAATGTACTGAGCAGCGGTGACAAGTCCGAATATGAAGCCAGAGCAAGCTGCTGTTAGGTCAAACGTGACAGCTTTGACCGCCCCCAGCTGAGCCTGAATTTCACTAGCACTACCAAATAAGTCGTCAGGAGTTGAGGTTGCCAAGATAATGAGATCGAGATCGCCTGGTGTGATTCCAGCCATCGCGATCGCTCCCTGACTAGCGATGGTGGCGATCGTACTCAAGGACTCAGAGCCTTTTGACAGACGCCTTTGCCGAATCCCAGTGCGTGATGCAATCCACTCATCCGAAGTCTCAACTAGCTGGCTCATTCCCTGGTTATCCAGAGAAGCTGCTGGTGTTGCTGAGCCACTTCCGATAATTGCTACCCCTGAATTTTGCAATTCTTTTCTCCACTGATTGCTGATATCCTTCAGTCCGCCTTACACCCTTTCAGATTGCTGATCGCTTTGATATTGGGATTGAATTCGCTCTAGGACCTGGTTTTCAATTGCTTCTTTTGCCAGACGAATCGCATTAAAGATTGCTGGCGCTTGAGAACTACCATGGCTGATAATGCAAATCCCTGCCACCCCTAACAGCAAACCCCCGCCACGTTCAGCATAATCAATGCGCTGCTTAATCCGCTTCAGGTTTGGTTTCAAGAGTGCCGTACCCAACTGACCGTTCAATCCCTGGGGTAGCTCTTCCCGCAGGATTTGGAGCGCTACCTCACCTACAGCTTCAGCAAACTTCAACAACACGTTACCAACAAACCCATCGCAAACGATAACATCGAAGCGACCAGACAGGACATCACGACCTTCAGCATTGCCAATGAAGGAAACTTGAGGATTGTCTTGCAACAGCTGGTAAGTCCGAACGGCTAAGTCATTACCCTTAGAGTTTTCCTCTCCGATGTTCAAAAGTCCTACCTTAGGTTCTGGGATTCCCAGAACATATTGGCTGTAAATCGTCCCCATCAGGGCAAACTGTTGTAAAAACTTGGGACGACAGTCAACATTAGCGCCGACATCTAGAATCAACACTGACTTACTAGCGACTAAGGTGGGAAGCACCGCACCAATAGCTGGACGGTCGATTCCCGGCAGTCGCCCTAAGCGGAGGAGAGCTGCTGCCATGGCAGCTCCGGAGTGCCCGGCACTCACCACAGCCTCTGCCCGTTTTTGCTTGACCAAATCCATCGCTACATTGATTGAAGCCCTGGGTTTGCGCCTAACACCGCTTAAGGGCTCCTCATCCATAGCGATCGCTTCTTCAGCGGGTACAATTTCTAACTGCCGCAAGTTAGTTCGTTGTGGCAGAGCCGCTTCAATTTGCTGGGGATCTCCCACCAGCAACACTTCTACACCTAATTCCTCCCGTGTCCGCAGGGCGCCAGTCACGATTTCGGCAGGGGCATAATCCCCACCCATTGCATCGATTGCGATCCGCGCGCGAGTCAAACCCATTGCTTCAAGCTCTATAAAACCTTAAAAATTTTACCAGATGCCCTCCCTTTAAGTAGAGGGGGAGAGAAGAGGCAGGGGGGCAGGGGGGCAGGGGACAGGGGGGAGAGAAGAGGCAGGCGGAGGCACAGGGGATGTTGGCAAACAAAATTTGTTTTAGCAGCGAAAATGTGAGGGAGTTTTGCTTAATGTTTAAACACTAACTATTAGACTGACAGATGTTTGGCACACTTCATGAGGATGGTGGAGCATGCTGCAACTATTTGGCTCAGGGTTGATTTCGCTGTGGCTGAAGTTTGCTGGAGTCCAGACGGTAACAATGAATATCGGGGAAATCTTGTCCTTGACGAATAACCCAGGGTTCGTTTTCGTCCCTGATCCAAATCCAGTTGGGGTCACTATAGTGCAGCAATATCTACAGGGACTGGCAGCCCAAGGGATAGTGATAGCAAACCAGGGAGTGTGGATGCAGTCGGGACCAATACTGCTAGCTAATCATCAGGGGACTGTTCCTGTACCAGCTGCCTCATTGACTAAGATTGCGACGGCTTTGGCAGCTCTGAAAACTTGGGGACCAAATTACCAGTTCGAGACGCTAATTAGTGGGACGGGAGCACTGAAAGATGGAGTATTGCACGGCGATTTGGTTATCCAGGGTGGTGGCGATCCATTATTTATCTGGGAGGAAGCGATCGCGCTCGGTAGGAGCCTTAATGCCTTAGGGATCAAACGCGTCACGGGTGATTTGGTTATTAGGGGCAATTTTGCGATGAATTACATGTCCAATCCCTTTTTGGCAGGTCAGATGCTGAGGCAAGGACTAGATGCTCGTTTGTGGTCAACAGTGGCTAGGGTTGCATTTTTGCAGCATTTTCCCCCTCGCACACCCCGACCGCAAGTCGCGATTGCTGGTACCGTCAAAGTCGAGGGACAAAGCCTATTGTTTGCCCAAAAACCGATCCTGTTGCTACGTCACCGCTCCTTACCACTGGTGCAGATTATGAAGGAGATGAACATCTACAGCAACAACGAAATGGCGCAAATGTTGGCTGACTCTTTGGGAGGAGCGCGGGTCGTACAACAGCTAGCTGCCACGGCATCTGGGGTACCGCCGTCAGAAATTCGGATGGTGAACGGTTCGGGACTGGGGGTAGCTAATCAGATCTCGCCTCGGGCAGTCTGTGCCATGCTGGGGGCGCTTGAGCGGGAATTGCAGTCCTACCAGTTAAGTTTAGCTGACCTGTTTGCTATAGCAGGACGCGATCGCCGGGGGACAATCCAGATCCGTCAAATACCAAATGCTACCGTAGTTAAGACCGGTACCTTAAACGAGGTGAGTTCCCTCGCTGGAGTCATGCCGACGCGCAATCGTGGTTTAGTCTGGTTTGCCATCATCAATCACGGTTCCCATGTAGATAGCTTTCGTACACAGCAAGATCAGTTGCTCCAACATCTGTTACAGAAATGGCAAGCGGCGCTTACACTCCCTGCTGCTCTGACTCCGCATCTAGCTAGCGATGTTACTAATCAGTTAGGGGCAGCTAGCCGTAATGAAAGCTTCCATAAAAGCTGATCCAGTTCCTCCCAATCTGACCCTAACTCAAAAGGTGACACCCAAGTTGTCTATCATCAGTGGTGAGAGAGCAATCACAGGAGAAGCGCGATGACTAACGGCAACAACCGATTGGACCGGATAGAGGGGCTTGTTGAGAGCAACGCTCGTGCCATTCAAGCGCTGACTGAAGACCTGGCTTCATTCAAACTCATTGTGGCTGAAGACCACGAAGAGGCTCGTCAGCAACGGGAAGAACTGAGGCAAGCTACAATTGGTATTGCTAATCTGTTAAGTTCTTTAGATAGTGACAGACCGACTATTTTACGGAAGTTAAACAGTATTGAAAACAAAG
>JAFAVL010000017.1 GCA_019242465.1 Chroococcidiopsidaceae cyanobacterium CP_BM_RX_35
CGGACTGTTATTTTCTCAACTATTAACCCTCTACATTACCCCCGTGTTTTATACCTACATGGAAGCTTTCCGAGAACAGCTGAGCAAACGGCGATTTAATCGCACCTTGGTTGAGGCTAATCTAAAGTAGTAGCATCCTCCCTCTACTCCCTTAATTTGCAATGGAACGTGGTCTTTTATGGTTGCCCTTGCTAGCGTTATTTATCTGGCTAACTTGGCAGGGCTGGAATGAGTATCAAAAAGTCGAAGCCTATCGTCACTGGGCGCAGCATTTTGAGCGTGCTAAGTACGATATTTATGCAGTGTTAGGTCAAAATGGCAGCAATTTGACTTGGGGAAAACCCACGCGCGCTGGTCCGATCGACCTGGAAACCTTTTCCTTGAAGGAGGTGCAATCAATTCATTTGTTAGTAGATGACAAGCCAGTTGCCATAGAGTCACCACCAAGTAAAGGAAAGGCGATCGCGCTGGAATTCACACTCTTCACATCTACTGTACATGTTCCCTTTACAGAAATTGCCCTTGCCGCAGAGTGGGGCAAGCATTTGCAGCAAGAACGGCAACGCTTGCAGCTAAAACAAAATTAGTGAATAGAGAGTAGAAAAAAACTTCTCCATTCACTTACATCTACTTCCTCAGACAGCTTCTAGATTTTTTTCCCCAGTTCTAATCCGAACAACTTGCTCAACGGGCGAGATGAAAATTTTACCATCGCCAATCTCACCTGTCCGGGCGGCAGCAATAACCTTATCCACTACCATATCGACCTGACTGTCTTCAACAACGATTTCCACCTTAAGTTTTTGCAGAAACTCGACAGTATATTCAGAACCGCGATAACGTTCAGTCTGACCTTTCTGTCGCCCAAAGCCCCGGACTTCTGAAACGGTCATACCAACGATGCCAGCGTTAACTAACGCGATTTTGACCTCATCGAGTTTAAAAGGCCGGATGATGGCTTCTACCTTTTTCAATTTCTCGTCTCCTGACTTCTCTTCGTTTATCTGTATAGCACGTAAGTATCACCCCCCTAAACAGGTATTTTGTAGTTGTTGTTACCATTTACCGAATACTCAGCTTCTGATCGTCGTACAGCCTTAACCTTCATCTCGTCCATGTACCTGGGCAGGAGGACTAGTTGCCTCAACAGCTGTGAACGGCTCAAGAATTTTGTAAGTATGGGACGAGCCTTTAGGTACTACCCAAGAATCACCTGGCTCAAGCAAAACCATCTGTCCCTCAATGTGTAGCTCAGCCTGACCTTTAATCACATAACCAACAGTCTCATAGTCGCGCTCAGCTGGTGGTTTAGCCTCACCAGGCTGCTCATCTTCCCAGAGGCGCATGGAGACAGTTTTACCAGAGGCAAGATACTTCTGACCCAATTCGCCTTTAGGGGAATGAGTAGAGTCTACTTTTTTCACACTTGTATCACTCACAATTTTTCTCCTTTTGCCATTCATACAAAAATTTGCTGTAGAACGAGCAATTGGTTTGAATTAACTCGGTTTACTCTCTAGCTTGTCTACAGCTTAACTACTAGGTATAAATAATCCTCTTCCTTTTGGTCGATTCATCCACTCTAACCGCATTTATGCGCTCAAAAGCAGCTTTCACAACATCCTTGCAAAGGCGGTATATCGATGACTTGATAGCTAGCTATGTTCTGTATCAAGGTTTTGCCCAAGTTCAAACAGAAAAGATATAAGTCTCGGAGGCTGTTGAGTATCTTCTTGATGCCACCATTCGTTTAGCTTAATCAAATAAAAATTATTGTCACTTGCTGCTGTCAAAAAATCTGATATATGATGTACAAATGCCGGAATTTTAACAGTTTGTTCATGATCTTGATAATTTGCTGCCTTTCCAAGATACTGACGAAAAGGATGCAGTTCAGAGATGAAAATTCGCCCGCTGGTCTGAAGGACTCTCGCTGATTCTGAAAAGAAAAACTCCAGATTTTCCAGGTGTTCCAAAACAAGATTGCACAAGACAAGATTTGCTGTTTCGTCTTTGCAAGGCCAGGGCGCTCTGATATCAGCCACAGTAAACGTCACTGTTTCTTGACTAATTTTCTCCCTGGCTTTTGCCAGCATCCCTTCAGAGAAATCAATGGCATGAATCGACTGAGCGAGTTCTGAGAGCAAGACCGTATTTTTTCCCGTACCGCAGCCGATTTCAATGATTTTGAGGTCTTTGAATACGGGAAGCATTCGCTCCATAACAAGTCTATCTAAGTCTCTTGTCAAATTTCGGTCAGCATCATACCTGTCTGACCAAACATCGTATGCCTCTTTCACTGACATTCTGTATGCTCCCCGCAATCCCATAACCTCAGTCCTCTCTATGCAGCTGCTACATGCCCGGTACAAGTTCTACTTTTATCCAGCCCGACTGTCGCTGGTCAAAAGCTTTATAGGCATCAATGGCAGAGGTGAGGGGTCCGAGTTGTGTAAGAACCTGCAGCGGATCGATAGCACCGCTTTGCACCATATCCACTAGCATCGGAATATATTTACGATGGTCGCAGTTCCCCATTTTAATCGTGAGGTTCTTATTCATCGCCATGCCAATAGGGAAGAAGCGATGCTTTGGTGGATAAACTCCGATGATGGAAAGGGTACCAGCTTTCGCCAGTCCCTGAACTGCCCAAGTCAATACCTGAGATGGTGCATCTCCAGGGTGCCAATTGGCACCTTGAGGGTTGGTTTCAGGAGCAATTTGCTGTAGTTCTTGTTGGAACTCTTGGGCTTGCTGCTCTGCCTGCTTGGCAGCTGGACCACTATGAGGACGGGTGGCATCCACGCCAACAACGTCAATTGCCCGGTCTACACCAATACCGCCAGTTAGACTTTTAATCACCTCGATTGGGTCTTCAGCGTTAAAGTCAATCACCTCAGCCCCCTGTACCCGTGCCATTTCTAGTCGTGAGGGGATGGTATCAATTGCTATAATGCGTCCAGCTTGCAGGATCTGGGCACTAGCGATCGCAAACTGACCTACCGGACCGCAGCCAAAGATCGCAACCGTGTCACCAGGGGTAATCTCGGCTAGTTCCGCCCCAAAGTAGGCGGTAGGGAAAATATCAGAGATCATGATTGCCTGATCGTCAGTCACCTCCTCTGGTAGCTTGACGAGTCCCACATTGGCATAGGGGATGCGAGCAAATTCAGCCTGTAGACCATTTAAGGGTCCAGTTGGCTGTGGTCCGCCAAAGAAGACCGTTCCAGCTTCTGGTCCGTTTGGGTTAGCATTGTCACATTGGGAATAGTAGCCACTGCGGCAGTAGGAACAGTAGCCGCAGGCAACGGTGGAGGGAATGACCACGCGTTCGCCCACCCTCAGATTCCGCACATTTGGACCGATTTCCTCAATCACGCCCACGCCTTCATGACCCAAGATTGTCCCCGGCTTCATCCCAGCAAATGTACCGCGGATCATGTGCAAGTCGGTGCCACAAATTGCGCTAGAGGTGAGACGGACAATGGCGTCAGTCGGCTCCTGAATCTTCGGCTCTGGTACGTCATCT
>JAFAVL010000065.1 GCA_019242465.1 Chroococcidiopsidaceae cyanobacterium CP_BM_RX_35
TAGCAAATTTGGAACGAGCGTAGAGAGATTTGGCACCTCATGGCAGCTTTTCTAGGTTTGAGCCAAATACCAAAAAGAGTAGACTGTTAGTTCGCGCACATTATCCCGGAACCATGCCCCTTTTTTCACATCCCGTGAAAAGTCAGGCAAATAAGTCCATTAGACCTGCGACAACTGCCTGAGCAGGCTTGCCACTTCAGAATTCTCCTGAACAAAGGTCTCGATGACCGAAACAAGTTGTTCAGAAGAAATATTGGCTTCGGATGCGGCAATCTCCAAATATTTTGGCTGGTAATTCCTACGAACGTAAATGAAGGATCGTAGTGCCTCCCTTGCCTCTCGTTCCGTCTGAATTAATGCAAGTCGGTCCAAAATATCGCATAGCATGTTGATTATTGGCTTCGCATTGCTATGCACGGGTATATCTCGTGATACACGACTGATGCGAAAATAAGGTTGGTTGTTCAAAGGCTCCCGACCTGTGACACCAAGATTGATCCCCAATTCAGTTGCATGAGGAACCAGCACTCCATGACCAAGGCCGCGAGCAGAGAAGGCTCCAGGTCCTTCCGCTCCGGCCTTCACTGCAAACACGTCAACCTGAAGACTTACAGCCTTGGCAAGCATAGCAGTGTCAAGAAAAGCGATATGAGTTTTGCTTGCCCCCTGACAGCTCTCTGAAAACTGCTCCACGATTTTTACCCAGTCAGCGCTGACGTTCTCCGTCGTGGCAAGAGTAGCTTCTCTATAAAGGACCGATACGGCCTGGACCTTGTCAAGCCTCATTTGCTCCTGCTCCTGCTCTCAGTTTCCTCATCCGGCACAAGGGCGAGTAGATCGCTTGGGGTGCAATCAAGAGCACGGCAGAGCTTCTCTATCGTACTGAGCCGGGTATTGTAGCTGTTGCGCGAGGCTAGTGATTCGAGGGTTGCCTTTGAAAGACCAGTTCTAGCCGAATTCGAGGCGATGCTGTCAGTTTTAAGACAAGTGGAGTCAGACAAACCACCAGGAAGACCAAGTAAGTTAAGCCTAGAAGACCAATTATTAATGAGATTGGAATACTGGAGAGAGTACCGCACTTATTTTCATATTGGGCAATCGTGGGGAATAAATGAATCAACAGCATATAGAATCATCCGAACAATTGAAGATCTTCTTGTGAGTTCGAGAGCCTTGACCCTACCAGGGAAGAAACAACTCCAAAAGTCGGATTACCAGCGCGAAGTTGTGGTAGTCGATGTCACGGAAACGCCAATAGAGCGTCCCCAACCAAACAAAAACAGTTCGACAGCGGGAAAAAGAAAAGACATACGCTCAAATCACAGGTAGTGGTCAATCAAGGCACGGGAGAAATCATTTGTACAGCGTATGGGAAGGGAAGAGAGCATGATTTTCGGATATTTAAGAACAGTAAAATTCGGTTGAGAGCAGATATAAAACTTTTAGGAGATAAGGGATATCAAGGAATTCAAAAACTGCATCTGAATAGCCAAACTCCTAAGAAGAAGCCGAGAGGGAATGATTTGAGTATTTTGGAGAAAAAGAGGAATCGGGAGTTAGCCAGAATTAGAGTTATTGGGGAGAACGTACATTGTAAACTCAAGGTATTTAACCTTTGGGCGACTCAGCACATCTTTATACTCTGTCAAGATTTCCGTTGATATAATCCACTCAAAATCATCTCGTTCAACTATAAAGAGAATTACTGCTTCTGGAGCTTTATCTTTCAAAACAGCAGACACCAATACATTAGTGTCAACTACCACTTTCAGTGTCCTGCACGGTAAGCAGCAATCTCAGCAGCAATTTCATCAGCATTAATTGCCCGTATTTGCGGGAGTGATTGAGTCACCTTAAACAGAGTTTTCAAAGTCTCAATATCCTTAAGTTGCTGACCATCTTCTGTAGTGATTACTACCTTTACCCGTTGACCAGCAGCAAAAGGCAAATCTGAAAAAATAACATTCTTTGGATCCTCAATTGTGATATATTTTTGGTATACAGTCATAGTAAATGTGTCTAATTGATAATAGTTAAATATTATCATTCTCCAATGCTCCAGCTAGGAGTCTTGCTGCATTAGCATCCGCTTGCCAGTGTTCTACCTTAATCCCCATTTTTGCAAGGTAGCGGAGAATCTCAATGAAGGTTTTGCGTTCCGGATTCGGTATAACCACTTAAGACAAATGACAGTCTGTATTTTCAGCGTTCGCCGCTTTAGAAACTAGGGTATACAAGGCTACTCAGTCCTTTCTAGAAACCAAGGTGAGAAATTTGAGGGAGCTGCTTCAGTACATTCATAAATATTCACTGGGAAGCTGACGGGTCGAAGCGCTAAGATCTTGGTATTTCTCATCTCCAGAGAGTGCGTCATGGTCCATTACAACCCGTTGCAGTCTCTCCCTTCCTCGCTCAAACTGCCCGACTCAGACGACACCCCGTGGATAACGAACTGCAAACGTTAGTTCCCAACTTGCTGCGCTTCATTCTGGATTGGCTATGGACCGAGCGGTTTGACTGGTTCTTTGGTGTGAATATGGGCATTTACTCTCCTAATGCTCCCAATCCCAGAGTAGCGCCGTTGTGCCTGATGCCTTCTTATGCTTAGGTGTCGAGCGCTCCCGTGGTGAGCGAATCCGCCGAAGTTATGTGGTCTGGGAAGAAAATAATGTGGTGCCGTTGCTCACGCTGGAAGTTGTCTCCCAAACTCCTGGTAGCGAGTATGACGAGAAAATGAATATTTATGCACAGATGAATGTGTTGTATTACGTTGTGTACAATCCCGATTTCTATAAACGAGACAGACACGAACCATTTGAAGTGTACCGACTGGTGTTAGAGGAATACCAACGTCAAGCGGGAGAGCCATTCTTTTTCCCAGGAGCTGGTTTAGGCATCGGGCGGAGTCAGGGAACTCATAATGGGTTAGTACGAGAGTGGCTTTTCTGGTACGACCAACAAGGAAATAGGTTTTCTTCCCCAGAGGAGCAAATCGTTCTGGAACGCCAGCGAGCTGAGCGATTAGCGGAACTCTTACGTGAGCGAGGAATTGACCCTGACTAAACCCGGAATTCCCCACTTGACTACGAGATCCCGATATACTGCTGTCGTTGGATCGTGAGCATAGCGACGCGCAAGCAGGTCTTTGGCATTTCCTGCTATATGATCGTGAAAAGTGCTGTTTGGCAAGTGAAAGCCCTCTTGCGGGTGCAGAAACTCTGCCGATGTGAGAGGAACCTGAATATCAACAATCGTACCATCCGGCTGCGCGATCACTTCTCTACGCCAACCCCATTCAGCTAACTCTTGCGTCGAATATCTGGTAACAGCAATAGACATCGCTCACCATGCGACTCCAGATCTCACTTTGCCCCTAGCTTAACACGCTCTATTTTTCCCTTTCGATATGACTCTAGCACCACCCTATTCTTGCAAAAACCGGGCTTCTTGAAGAAACCCGGTTTTTAGCAGTTTTGTATGTTCTTACGAACTCAGGGCATTAGCACCGCCAACAACCTCCAG
>JAFAVL010000174.1 GCA_019242465.1 Chroococcidiopsidaceae cyanobacterium CP_BM_RX_35
AGGTCGCAATTGCGGCCCTACACCGCCGCGTCCCCATTGTCACAGATGTAGGCATGGTCAAACAAGGTGTAGCTGGATTGGTAGCACAAACCTTTGGTAACCAGTTAATTAGCGCAGTGGAACAGGCTCTCGTGGCGCTGCCAGACAAAACGCGTACAGAAACAGGCTTAATGCGATGCTGGGAGAGATTTCCCACAGCAATCTATGTAATTGGTAATGCACCAACAGCTCTGCTGGCTCTGTGTGCAGAGTTGAAAACTGCTCCAGTTTTACCAGCCTTGGTGATTGGTGCACCAGTTGGTTTTATCTCCGTTCTAGAGTCGAAGGCAGCATTAGCTGCAGTTCCTGTCCACCAAATTCGTGCTGAGGGACGCAAGGGCGGTTCACCAGTTGCTGCAGCTATTCTCAATGCTTTAATCGTTTTGGCTTGGGAGCGGGGGAGAGGGGGTTGATATGACCCATGTTCATGTGGTGGGAATTGGGCTAGATGGGGTAGAGGGGCTAGTAGACTCAGTGCGGCAGTTGGTTGTGCAGGCGAAGCTGCTGGTAGGGAGCGATCGCCACCTAAGCTATTTTCCTGATTGTCCAGCTGAACGCTTGGTGTTGAAAGATTTTACCCAGGCAATTGAGGAAATTCGTCACCGAATTGCTGCTGATTCTGGATATGTTGTGGTTTTAGTTACAGGTGATCCGCTGTTTTTTGGCTTGGGACGCCTCCTGCTGCTGGAACTTCCAAGGGAGCATTTGACTTTTCACCCCCATCTCTCTGCGGTACAGCTAGCTTTTAATCGGATTAAAGTTCCTTGGCAAGATGCCCGCACGATCAGCGCTCATGGGCGCTCTTTGGATGAACTAATCCAAGCCTTGCAGCAAGGTGTACAAAAAATTGCTGTGCTAACAGATGAGCATAATACGCCGAGTGCGATCGCCAACCTAATACTTGCCTTAGATTTATCTCAGCGCTACCAGTTCTGGGTTTGTGAAAATCTAGGTGGAGAAGGAGAGCTTGTACAAGCTTGGTCGATTGAAGCTTTGCTAAAACAGACTTTTGCTCCACTGAATTTAGTCATCTTGCTCTTTGAGTCGAATACAGCAGTCCTTGAGCCACCGGATTTAGCAGCTCTGCCCCTGCTGGGCTTACCTGACCAGATGTTTCTTAGCTTTAGCGATCGCCCTGGACTCATAACTAAGCGTGAAATCCGAGTTTTAGTCCTAGGCGAACTTGCCCTCAAAGCTGGACAAACTATCTGGGATGTGGGGGCAGGAACTGGTTCGGTTGCCATTGAGATTGCCCGCTTATTTCCCACTTCTCGAATCTATGCGATTGAGAAAACAGCTGCTGGCATTGCTCTAATTGAGCAGAACTGCCGTCGATTTCAGGTAGAAAATGTTATCCCCATCCATGGCAGTGCCCCAAAGATTATGACTTACCTCCCAGTTCCCGATCGCATCTTTATCGGCGGCAGTGGTGGTAACTTAAGCCAAATTCTAGACGCCTGTTCTAGTTTAACTCCTAGAGGTATTGTAGTACTAGCGCTGGCTACCTTGGAGCATCTCAGCCTAGCTCTAGGCTGGCTTAAAGCACATGATAACTGGAATTACCAACTCTTGCAGGTGCAGCTATCACGCTCTGTACCGATAGCGCAGTTGACTCGCTTTGCTCCCCTGAATCCGGTGACGATTCTAACTGCAACTTGCATCGGTTAGTAGAATCTTTAAAAATCCTGTAACTGCTGCCTGACCCATAAAAGAAGGGAAAGTGAGACTAGTCTCTACCTCAACATCAAGGACTAATTATGATGGATAGGTCTACTAGGCTACATTTGGAAAGCCTATACAAACAAACAGCTGATTAGTTGCTGTTGCCTCAGTCACTGGAACTTGATGTGAATGTCTAGACAAGTTGCTGTTACTTTGTTGATCGCTGTTGCCTCATTTGGTCTGGTGCTTTTGAGTGCTGACTTGGCTAAGTCCCAGCCTACTCCAGGAATTCTCTACAAACCATATATTCAACCTGGCGATGCTGGTGGGTTTGGTCTAAAAGATCAAATGTTAGTTGTCTGGCAAACCGCAGAAGCGTTGCCTCACCCTAATGCCTATAGGGTAGAGTTTGGTAGTAACAAGTTACATCGTCAAACTGTTGTCCCTAGAGGTCGTGTAGTGGATAACTATCTGACAGCAGATCGTATCCTGCCTATTCCTTCAACTGCTCCTGGGACTCAAGTCAACTACTATGCGCTGCTAAATAACTTGGACTACAACACTGAGTATTTCTATCGTGTTACTGGTCCAGGATTGCCTACCGATGGATTCCCATCCTCATTTCGTACCCGTAAGCGCAATGCACCGTTCTCGTTTGAGGTTGTAGGTGATGAAGGTTTCTTCCCACCCGATCCTGCAAATAAGCCATACTTAGCAAACTTCGTGGCTCGTATCGTCCACGAAATGTACAACGTACAAAATTTCTCATTTCCTAACCAAAAACCACTTCCTAAACCCGATCTTGCTTTAAATACTGGTGACAATGTTTACAACAAAGGTTCTGAAGGAAACTACCGCGACTACTGGATGCCAATCTGGAATAGCGATATTGACTCAAATGAAACGGGTGCGCCTTTTGTACGAAGTATTCCATGCTACATTGCTGCTGGGAATCATGATTTCGGCGGAGATGGAGATCGCGTCAATCTCCTAGGTGATGAAGAGGCAGGTCGCTTTAGCGGAAATATAGATGGTGGAGACGCCTTGCAGTATTTCAATAACTACTACTTCCCACTCAATGGACCACTGGGATTTGACCCGCAATATATTTTTAATGGTGACCAAAGTAGTGCAAATGGCTTCTATTTCCGTTATAGGGAGACAATCTATAACTCCCCAGCAGCGATTGCAGCCTTCCGTGCTAGTACGACTGTGGATACTGGGCAAGGAATGAAGCGCCAAATCGACCACATGAGCAACTACTCATTCGATTACGGTAATGCTCACTTCATCTTTCTAGACGCGAACCCTCATCTGTTTAATGCTATTGTTAGCAACACTCCGGTCTACCAAAACCCACCATCTGACTTTCCCGACTATCCATCTATCCTACGTGACTGGTTGATGAACGATCTAGATGGCAGTAACCAGACCTGGAAAATTGTGGTATTCCACCAACCCCCTTTCTCTTCTGGTAACTCTACGCTGCGCAACCACCAGATGCGTCGCATCGTTAAACTGTTAGAAGACCATGGTGTTAATCTAGTCTATAACGGTCACGAACACAACTATCAACGCACACTGCCGCTCCGCGCTCTACCACGCGTTGCCCAAACGCCAACAACCATAAGGAAGCCTGCTGTAGCGCTCGATATGACGTTCGATGGCAAAAATCAAACTGTCCCTGATGGGGTAATTTACATCGTAGAGGGAGCAGGTGGCGATCGCGACTTTGACAACAACCTACTTGAACCGCGCGGTCGTGGCTCCACTTTAGATCAAGATGACTCAGCGTCTGGTGTATTTAGCTACGCGAAGAATCTCTTCTTCCCCAAAGGACCTGATTCCTGGCTCGATACCAACTTGACCAACATACAGATGTTACCCTTCTTCCCCAACGCTGGAGCTGGTGCCAAAATTACTGCCCGGTTCAAATCAAAAGTCTTCTCTTTTGGGGATGTGGTCGTGGATGGGAACAGCCTCACCCATTACCAAATCTCTGAGCCGCTACAAGCTATTTCATCTGGCAAACCAGGTCATCGCTATCCCTACGGCACTGATATGAACGGCAAGCAGCTCAAGGACCCCATCCCGGCAACTCTCATCAACCCAATTACAGGCATAGTTGTAACTCGACCAAGTGTAGGCACGCCCGCTTTATTAGACAAATTCACCATCACAAAACCAAACATTGCTAGGCAACTGGTGGTGCAGCTTTTTGCGCCACCAGTTGTCAGCACCAACAACTTGCTAACCTATAGAGTGAGGGTGACAAACAACTCAGCATATGCCTTAAATGGTACTCAGGTTGTTGTGACGCTGCCGTCTGGAATGACTTTTGCAGACAAGCTGAGCTATAGAGTGACCAAACACAGTCAGGACGTTGTATTAACTATTGGACGGCTAGAGCGGGGCACACAGAGAAATTTACAGCTTAAAGCGCGGGTGGCTGCAAATCTCCCAAGCGGCACCAAATCGAATACTAAGGCAGTAGTGCGTTCTAGTACAGCTCAGTCAGTGAGCGCGAATGTCACGTTTACAAACAGGGGCTAGTTGTGGTTGTGTTTTTTCTATGCCTACAGATTATCTCTGGTTTATCTATGCTTTAGGAGCAGCAATTCTGTGGGGATTGCAATATGCCACAATTGAGCAACTCTCGAAAACCATCCCCGCTCCTCTGTTAACCCTTGCCTACACCGTTGCTCTTGCTCTCACCAATCTAGGTGTCTTTGTGTGTTTCCGGTTTGAACTAGGTCTAGACCAGCTCAGGAACTACTGGACTGGTAAAAATCTATTGCTCTTTGGATTAGTTGTTTTGGTTGGTTGTGCGAGCACACTCCTCATTTTTGCAGCAATTGCCAAAGGCGGCGCTACCAAAGCTAGCATTATCGAGATTACTTACCCCTTGTTTGTCGCCGTATTTGCGCTGTTACTTTACCAGGAAGACACACTCAACCAGCAAACACTAATTGGTGGTTTTGTCATCTTGGCTGGGGTTCTCATCGTCCTCAGAGGCTAAAGACCAAATCCCAATCCTGAGAAGTTGTAGCCAACTCCAATCAACAACCCGATGCTGGTGTTATTGATAAAACCAACGTTTAAACCAGCCGTGGCTGTAAGTTGGGGGGTTAAAGGGACGTCTACCCCAGCGGTTAACAATCCACCAGTGTCACTGTTGGTACCAGTGTTGATGGCAATACCACCGCCGAAGTAAGGCGAGATTCGAAAGGCTTTTGACAAGACATTCTGTCTCTGCAAGGAAAAGTCATAAGTTAAAGGAATCAAAACGACAGAATTGTCGCCAATTACTGCTGTTGGGCGGATAGAGATGTTACGTAACAGTCCGACTTTGCTGATCAGCGTAAAGCTCCCCACACCCAAGGCAGTTTCGCCGCCACTGAAACCAATGTTACCAGCAATACCAACATAGCTAGATCCACCACGGGTATTACTAGCAGGTGAAATGTCGGAAGGGTTGTTAGAAGGTGGTGTTTGACCGGGTGGATTCCTTGGTGTAATCAGGTCTGGATGCGTCTGACTTGGGGTGGTATTACTAGGGGGAATTGTACTGGGAGTTGTGCCGTTAGGCGTGGTTTCTCCTGGAGTAGTCGTACCGGGGGTCGTCCCATTGTATTGCGATATAACCCGAGGTACAGCGATTGAAGTCTCACCCTTAAGAGCAGAAGCAGAGGTCAAGACCTTACCTGAGACAGGTGTGACAGTAGTAGGTAGAACGGCAATCGAACTAACTCTTGAGCTCTG
Organism: Chroococcidiopsidaceae cyanobacterium CP_BM_RX_35; assembly: GCA_019242465.1. Next base: position 5,464 of record JAFAVL010000174.1, read on the forward strand.
AGTTGAAAATCCTAATGCAACGGTTACAGACTTTTGACTTGAAGCATCTTTGTTGACATTGCTAACAGTTTCTGCATGAGCAGATAAACTGTTAGCAAATACTGCTAATGTAGTTAGACTCACTAGGCAAGAAAGCCGCCAGCCAAAAATTGTATTCACGGTCAACCCTCAATCGAAACTGATTTAAGAACAGATCGTTCGGCAAGTTTGCGCCGATTTACACTTAATTCAATATCTATCACGGGAAAAATAATTCTCATATCGCTAATGTGACAGATCTCAAACCTATAGCACTATATGGAGCTAAGTCAGTTGACTG